>NZ_JBQCGZ010000100.1:0-79371 GCF_051955155.1 Leifsonia sp. | reverse complement strand
GCCGGGTTCGCGGCGAAGCCCTTGTTCCAGCTGTGCACCTCGCGCAGGTCGGCGAAGCCACCCTGGGTGAACGCGCGGATCAGGTTCAGCGTCGACGCCGCCGTGTGGTAGCCATGCACCAGCCGGCGCGGGTCGGCCTGGCGCGACTCGGGGGTGAAGTCGTAGCCGTTGACGATGTCGCCGCGGTACGCCGGCAGCGTCACGTCGCCCCGCGTCTCGGTGTCGCTGGAGCGCGGCTTGGCGAACTGGCCGGCCATGCGCCCCATCTTGATGACGGGGACGGACGCGCCGTACGTGAGCACGACGGCCATCTGCAGGATCGTCTTGACCCGGTTCCGGATCTGGTCGGCGGTCGCGCCCGCGAAGGTCTCGGCGCAGTCGCCGCCCTGCAGCAGGAACGCCTCGCCCTGCGCAGCGCGCGCCAGGCGGTTCTTCAGCTGGTCCACCTCGCCGGCGAACACCCGCGGGGGAAGCGTCGCGATCTCCGCCGACGCGGCGGCGGCGGCCTCGCGGTCCGGCCACTCCGGCTGCTGCTTGATCGGCAGCGTGCGCCAATAGTCCAGGCCCTCGATCACGGACTCGTCAGGTTTCACGACGGGCTCTGTGGTCTGCAGCACTGTTCTTCCGCTCGGTAGAGGTGA
Organism: Leifsonia sp.; assembly: GCF_051955155.1. Classification (NCBI taxonomy): domain Bacteria; kingdom Bacillati; phylum Actinomycetota; class Actinomycetes; order Micrococcales; family Microbacteriaceae; genus Leifsonia; species Leifsonia sp. The sequence continues at coordinate 78,730 of NZ_JBQCGZ010000100.1, read as the reverse complement.
ATGGGATTCCCCAGCCTACCGCGAGAGCGAGGCCCGCTTCTCCTTCACGGTGCTGGCGTACACATCCATGTATTCCTGATCGCCCAACGCGTGCAGCCGGTACATGATCTCGTCGGTCACCGAGCGCAGGATGAAGCGGTCGCCCTCCATGCCGTCGAACCGGGTGAAGTCGAGCGGCTCGCCGATGACGATGCCGATGCGGCCGATCTTCGGCAGGCGCTTGCCGATCGGCATGATCTTGGCGGTGTCCACCATGACGACGGGGACGACGGGGACCCCCGCCTCCAGGATCATCCTGGCCACACCGGTGCGGCCGCGGTACAGCTTGCCGTCGGGGCTGCGCGTGCCCTCGGGGTAGATGCCGAGGATCTCGCCGCGCGCCAGCACGCCGAGACCGGTGTTCAGCGACGCCTCCGACGCCTTGCCGCCCGAGCGGTCGATGGGCAGCTGGCCCGTCGCGTTCATGAACGCCTTCGTCGCCCAGCCCTTGAGCCCGCGCGCGGTGAAGTAATCGCTCTTGGCGAGGAACGACACGTGCCGGTCGACCACGATCGGCAGGAAGATCGAGTCGATGAACGACAGGTGGTTGCTGGCGAGGATGACGGCGCCGTCCTTCGGCACGTTCTCCAGTCCGACGACCCACGGGCGGAAGATGCCGCGCAGCAGCGGTCCCGCGATCACGTACTTCATCAGCCAGTAGAACATCGCGTAAAGCCTAGTCCCGCCCCGGCGCTCAGAGGGAGGAGGCGTGCAGCCGGGCCAGATCGGCGGCGCCGACCACGCCCGCGTCGTTGACGAGCTCGGCGATCTTGAACTCGGGCTCCGGGTGGAATCCGCGCGCCGGCAGGTTCTCCAGGTACGCGAGCCGGATCGGCTCCAGCAGCAGCTCCCCCGCCTGCGCGACACCGCCGCCGAAGACGAACAGCTGCGGGTCGAGGACGGCGCCGAGGCTCGCACACGCCTGGCCGAGCCAGTCGCCGAGCTGGCGCAGGGCGGCGAGCGCGCCGGGGTCGCCCGCCATGATCAGCTCGGAGATGTCCGCACCGCTCAGGCCGCCCGTGCGCTGACGCACGTCGGCGAGCGCCTGGCCGATCCCGCCGGCGTCCGCCAGCTCGTTGGCCATCCGCTGCAGCGCTCTGCCAGAGCCGTACTGCTCGATGCAGCCGTGCGCGCCGCAGCCGCAGGGCAGGCCGCCGGGGACGACCCGCATGTGCCCGATCTCCGCCCCGGCGCCGAAACCGCCGCGGAACAGCCGGTCGTTACTGACGATCGCGCCGCCGACGCCGGTGCCGATGGTCAGGATGACCATGTCGCTGACCAGGCGACCCGCGCCGTAGCGGAACTCGGCCCAGCCGGCGGCGTTCGCGTCATTCTCGATCAGAACCGGGAGGTCGATGCGCTTCTCGAGCTTCTCGCGGAAGGGCTCGTGCCGCCAGTTGATGTTGGGGGCGTAGTAGACGGTCGACTGCGCGGCGTCGATGAAGCCCGCTGCGGCGACACCGGCTCCCGCGATCTGCTCCGGGCCGTCCGAGAGCCGCGTGATCATCTCGACGACCGCGTTCTCGATCTCCTCCGGCCGGCTCGCGTCCGTCGGGACGCGGTCCTCGCGGACGATCGCGCCGAGCTCGTCGACGACGGCCCCCGCGATCTTCGTCCCGCCGATGTCGATTCCGATCGCGTGCACAGGCAGAGCCTTCCTGGGTTGGGCTTCGAGGAGCGGGTGATCCGGTGCGAGGGACCCGACACGGGAGTCTCCCTGCCGCACCATCTAGAGTGTAGTTATCCACCCCGGCCGAAGCCATTCGGCCCGGGGACGTCCGCCGCCCGGTATCGAGGGAGCTACCGTGAATCAGTTCGAAACGCCCGCACTCGTCCCCGCCGACCCCGAGGCCAACGCGACAGACCTGCTCGTGCAGCGTGTCGCGGCCACCCCGGACGCCGCGCTGTTCAGCCTCCCGGACGGCGACGGCTGGAAGGACCTGACGGCCGCCGAGTTCCACCGCCAGGTGATCGCGCTCGCGAAGGGACTGGTCGCCGCCGGCATCCAGCCGGGCGACAAGATCGGGCTGATGTGCAAGACCCGCTACGAGTGGTCGCTGATCGACTTCGCCGTCTGGTTCGCCGGCGCGGTCCTCGTCCCGATCTACGAGACCTCCTCCCCCGCTCAGATCCAGTGGAACATGTCGGACTCCGGCGCCACCGCGGTGATCCTTGAGACCGCGGAGATGTTCTCGCGCTTCGACGAGGTGCACCCCGACCTTCCGCTGATCCAGAACGTCTGGCAGCTGCACCTGGGCGACCTGGACAAGCTGGCCGCGTCCGGCGGCGAGGTCGCCGACGAGGAGATCGAGCGGCGCCGCACGATCGCCCGCGGCGAGGACATCGGAACGCTGATCTACACCTCCGGCTCGACCGGCCGGCCCAAGGGTTGCGTGCTGACGCACGCCAACTTCGTCGAGCTCTCCCGCAACTCGGCGGAGGCGCTCAAGGAGGTCGTGATGCAGCCGGGCGGCGCATCCACGCTGCTCTTCATCACGACGGCGCACGTCTTCGCGCGCTTCATCGCCGTGCTGTGCGTGACCGCCGGCGTCAAGGTCGGGCACCAGGCCGACACCAAGCAGCTGCTGCCCGCGCTCGCCAGCTTCAAGCCGACGTTCCTGCTCGCCGTCCCGCGCGTGTTCGAGAAGGTCTACAACTCGGCGGAGCAGAAGGCGGAGGCCGGCGGCAAGGGCAAGATCTTCCGCGCGGCGGCCGAGGTCGCCGTCGAGCACTCGAAGGCCGTCGAGGCCGGGTCCGTTCCGTTCGGGCTGAAGCTCAAGTTCGCGCTCTACGACAAGCTCGTGTTCGCCAAGCTGCGCTCGGCGATGGGCGGCCGGGTGAAGTACGCCGTGTCCGGCTCCGCGCCGCTCGGCTCGCACCTCGGGCACTTCTTCCACAGCCTCGGCATCAAGGTGCTGGAGGGCTACGGCCTGACCGAGACCACCGCGCCGGCGACCGTGAACCTGCCGGACAAATTCAAGATCGGCACCGTCGGCCCCGCGCTCCCCGGCGTCTCCCTGCGTCTCGCGGACGACGGCGAAATCGAGGTCAAGGGCATCAACGTCTTCAAGGAGTACTGGAAGAACCCGGAGGCGACCGCCGCCGCGTTCGACGACGGCTGGTTCCGCACCGGCGACCTCGGCGCGTTCGACTCCGACGGCTTCCTGACGATCACCGGGCGCAAGAAGGAGATCATCGTCACCGCCGGCGGCAAGAACGTGTCGCCCGCCGCGCTGGAGGACCCGATCCGGGCCAACCCGCTGGTCGGCCAGGTGGTCGTCGTCGGCGACCAGAAGCCGTTCATCTCCGCGCTCATCACGCTCGACACCGAGATGCTGCCGACCTGGCTCGCCAACAACGGCGAGGACAAGGACATGACCCTTGCCGAGGCCAGCGTCAACCCGGCCGTGAACGAGGAGATCCAGCGCGCGATCGACGCCGCCAACCAGGGCGTCTCGCGGGCAGAGAGCATCCGCAAGTTCGTGATCCTCGCGACGGAGCTCACCGAGTCGAGCGGCCACCTGACGCCCAAACTCAGCATCAAGCGCAACGTCATCCTGTCGGACTTCGCCGACGTCATCGACGGCATCTACAGCGGCAACCCCAAGACGCAGGGCATCTCGCTCGCCTACTGAGCTCGCGACTCGTCACGAATCGCGCCCGTTCGTGCCGAACGGCCGGGATTCGTGACGAATCCCGCGAGGCGGGCGATCAGAGCGTCTCGATCGTGGAAGAGATCGTCGGCTTTGACACGGACGATCGTCCAGCCTTCGGCCTCGAAGGCCTCCCGGCGTCGGATGTCGATGGCCCACTGCCGCCTCGCCCGATGGCCGTCACCCTCGTATTCGAAAGCCAGTCGCGACCGGAGAATGCTGATATCCGGGTGAAGCGTCCGTCGGCCGCGATCCACGAGCACGGGACTATTCACCTCGAGGTCGCGGAACCCCAGATCCTCCAGCAGCAGGCGGAGGAGCGTCTCCGGCCGGGAGTCGGCACCGAAGCGGATGCGCGGCAGCGCCCAGGCGCGTGCGCGTGCGCCCGTCGTGCCGCCGCACCGATCGACGGCTTCCGCGAGTCGCCGGAGGTCCAGCCGCGGTCGCCGCGAGCGCGCCCCGATCAGGTGGTCGCCGGCCGCGACGAGATCCAGCGCACCGAGCACAGTCGACAGCTGGCACCACACCAGTTCGGGTGAGCACACCGGCAGCCCCTCGACCGTTCCTCCGGTGAGCACACCGAGACTGTGCCCGATCACGCCCCGCCCGCGTGGCGGCGTGCGCGGAAACGGCACCGACACGTGCAGGGTCCCGTCGGCGACGTCGGCCGGAAGAGGAACGCCGAGCAGCTCGGCTGCGGTCTGGTGGCTGAAGAAGGCCTGCTCCTGCATCAGTGGGAGGTAGGCCCTGCACAGCGCGCCGACGCTGACGGGCGCGACCGCTAGGCGCACTCCGTGAAAGGGTCGGAGCGGATCGGAGCGGGCTGTCGTGAGTGCCGTGGCGGGCGCCATGAGTGTTCGATCGTCTCGCATCCTCCATGATCTCGGCGCACGCCGGACTCCGGAACCGAGCGACCGAATCTGTGGACGACCACCACACTCCACAGCCCCCGGTGCATACACCACCGCGCCGATTCGTCACGAATGGGCCGCATTCGTGACGAATGAGCCGCATTCGTGACGAATCGGAGAGGTGGGGAGGCCGATGGGGCGGGGTCAGACCTCGTCGCGCCAGGAGTGGGTGGGGGCGTAGCCGAGGAGGCGGCGGGCCTTGTCGATCGAGAGGAGGGTGTCGTTGACGCCGAGGTCGCCCTTCACCGGCACGCCGGGGAAGACCTCGGCGACCAGCTCGGCGTTCGGGCGGGTCATCACGGTGTCGGCAGCGGCGATGATGAAGCGGTCGAAGCCGGTCGTGTCCCACTCCAGGGCCTTCTGGATGGCCTGGGCGCCGTCGCGGGCGTCGATGTAGCCCCACAGGTTCCACTTGCGCGCCCTGGCGTCCGCGTCGAACGACGGGAACTCCGCGTAGTCGGCCGGCTCCATCACGTTCGAGAACCGCAGCGCCACGATCTTGAGCGCCGGGTCCCAGCGCACCAGCTCGATCGCCATCTGCTCCTCGAGGTGCTTGACCAGCGAGTACGTCGACTCCGGACGCGCCGGGTACTCCTCGTCGACCGGGATGTACGGCGGCGGCACGTCGAACGGCAGCCCGAGGACGGTCTCGCTCGACGCGTAGACGATGTTGCGGATCCCGGCCCGGCGCGCGGCCTGGAACACGTTGTAGGTGACCCGGATGTTGTTGTGGAACGTGGCGACGTCGCTCAGGATCGCCGGCGCCGGGATCGCCGCCAGGTGCACGATCGCGTCGAAGCCGTCGTGCAGGTCGTTCACGCCCAGGATCGCGTCGATGGTCTGGCCGTAGTCGGTCAGGTCGACGCGGACGAAGCCGCGGCCGCGGTCCCCCGTCGCGTCCAGATTGACGACGGTGTGCCCGGCCGCGCGCAGTTCGCGCACGACCGTCCGTCCGAGCTTTCCCGATCCTCCGGTGACTGCGATGTCCATGGGGACGAGTCTATGCGTCAGAACCAGTCGCTCTCGCGGACCTGCTTCATCGCCTCACGCCGGCTGTCCTTGTCCAGCCGGTCCAGGTACAGCTTCCCGTCCAGGTGGTCGGTCTCGTGCTGCAGCGCCTGCGCCATCACGCCGGTGCCGGACAGCTCGATCGTCTCGCCGTCCAGGTTCAGCCCCCGCACGCGCGCGAACGGATAGCGCGCCGTCTTGAACCAGAGACCGGGCACCGACAGGCAGCCCTCGTCCACCAGCTCCGGCTCCCCCGACACCTCGACCAGCTCCGGGTTGATGATGTAGCCGACGTCGCCGTCCACGTTGTAGCTGAATGCGCGCAGGTTGACGCCGATCTGCGGGGCCGCGACGCCCGCGCGCCCGGGCGGCAGCACGCTGTCGACCAGGTCCTCGACCAGGCCGCGCACGCCCTCGTCGATCTCGCCGATCGGCTCGGACGGGGTCTTCAGCACGGGGTCGCCGAACAGGCGGATCTGGCGTTCGGTCACAGGGGTCTCCTTGCGGTGGTGCGATGGTGCGGTGGGTCGGCCGGCTCAGTCGCGCTCGGCCGGAAGGCCCTCGACGACGAGCGCCGCGAGCGTGCGGGCGGAGAGCTTGGTCAGCGGCTTGAGGTCCTTCCAGGACACGACGGAGCCCGCGGCCAGCTGCGGGTCGTACGGGATCCGGACGATCTCGCGCACGCGCGACCGGAAGTGCGACTCGATCTCCTCGAGCTTGACCAGGTTGGTGCCCTGCGTCGCCGTGTTGAGCGCGACGATCGCATTGCGGACCAGGTCGCCGTAGCCGTTCGCCTCCAGCCAGGTCAGCGTCTCGGACGCCAGCCGGGCCTCGTCGACGCTGCCGCCGGAGACGATCACAAGCGAGTCGGCGCGCTGCAGCGTCGCGCGCATCACCGAGTGCACGATGCCGGTGCCGCAGTCGGTCAGCACGATCGAGTAGAACCGCGCGGTGAGGTCCGCGACGACGTTGTAGTCGTTCTCGTCGAACGCCTCGGACAGCAGCGGGTCGGTGTCGGAGGCGAGGATGTCGAGCCGGGTCTCGTCGCGCGACACCAGCGCGGAGAAGTCGGTGAAGCCGGTGATGCTCGCCGCCTTGTGCACGACGTCGCGCACGGTCGCTCTGGTCTGCTTCGGGACGCGCTCGGAGAGCGTTCCGCGGTCCGGGTTCGCGTCGATGGCGACGATCCGGTCCTCGCGGGCGTCCGCCAGCGCCATCCCGAGCAGCGTGGTCACGGTGGTCTTGCCGACGCCGCCCTTGCGGGTGAGCACCGGGACGAACCGGGTGCCGCCCGCGAACTGCTTCTGGATGCGGTGGTCGAGCTCCTTGCGCGCGCGCACCTTGGCGGAGTCGCCGAGGTTCACGGTGCGGAACGTGACGTTGTAGACGAAGCGCTGCCACGCCCCCTCCGGCCCCGGCCGCGTCTTGCGGTTGACCTCCAGCAGCCGGTCCGCGGTCAGCATCGCCGCGGGCTCGGGCTGCGGCGAGTGCTCGCCGCGCAACCGGTCCCGGCGGGACGGGCCGCCGGGCAGCGGCGGGACGTCCGCCCGGTTCTCGTGCTCGTCGTGCGTCGGGGTCGGGCCGGTGGCCAGCCGCGACGCCATGATCGCGACGGAGGTCGTGGTCGGCTCGGTGACGGACTGCACGAATCCGGGGTCGACGGGGACCTCGTCGATCGCCACCGCCGCCTCGTCCTCCGGGACCTCCTTCGGCCGCGCCGGCGGCAGGTTCACGGCGATGCTCAGCGTCTCGGCCGGCGTGAGCGTGAGCTCATCGTCGCGAGGCGTGAGGTCGCCGCGTGGCGGCTCCTCGGGCTTGTCTGCCACGGGTTCGGTCTCCTTCTGCCGCCGCGGATCGGCGACGGCGACATTGTACGGCCCTACGCGGGCGTGATGACGACGAGCAGGTCGCCGGCATCCACCTGCTGGGTCTTCGGGATGGCCAGGCGCTCCACCGTGCCGGCGATGGGCGCGGTGATCGCCGCCTCCATCTTCATCGCCTCGATCGAGGCGACGGCCTGGCCGGCGGCGACGACGTCGCCGGGGCTGACCTGCAGGGTGACGACGCCCGAGAACGGCGCGGCGATCTGGCCGGGCTTGGCGGTGTCCGCCTTCTCGGCCGCCTTCGTCTCCACGACGATGCTGCGGTCGCGGACGAAGACCGGGCGCAGCTGGCCGTTGAGCGTGGTCATGACGGTGCGCATGCCCTTCTCGTCCGCCTCGCCGATCGCCTCGAGGCCGATGTACAGCCGGACGCCCTTGCTGAACTCGATGACGTGCTCCGAGCCGGGCTTCAGGCCGTAGAGGTAGTCGAGCGAGTCGACGACGGACAGGTCGCCGAAGAGCTCGCGCATCTGCTCGAAGATGCGGGTCGGTGCCGGAAACAGCAGCCGGTTGAGCGTCGCCCTGCGCTCCGCGCTCGAGCCCTCCAGGGCCTCGGCGTCGGCGGCGGACAGGTCCTCGACGCCGACCTTGACGGTCTTGCCCTCCAGCACCTTGGTGCGGAACGGCTCCGGCCAGCCGCCGGGCAGCTCGCCCAGCTCGCCGGCCATGAAGCCGACCACCGAGTCGGGGATGTCGTAGTTCTGCGGGTTCTCGGCGAAGTCGTCCGGGTCGGCGTGCACCGCGGCGAGGTGCAGGGCCAGGTCGCCGACGACCTTGGACGACGGCGTCACCTTCGGGATGCGGCCGAGGATGCGGTTGGCCGCCGTGTACATGTCCTCGACGAGCTCGAAGTCCTCGGCGAGGCCGAGCGCCTTCGCCTGCTGGCGCAGGTTGGACAGCTGGCCGCCCGGGATCTCGTGCTTGTAGACGCGACCGGTCGGGCCGGGCAGGCCGGACTCGAACGGCGCGTAGACGTGGCGGACGGCCTCCCAGTACGGCTCGAGGTCCTCGACGGCGGACAGCGAGATGCCGGTGTCGCGCTCGGTGTGCGCGAGCGCGGCGACGAGGGCAGAGGCGCTCGGCTGGCTGGTGGTGCCGGCCATCGGGGCGCTCGCGACGTCCACCGCGTCCGCACCGGCGCGCGAGGCGGCGAGCAGGGTCGCCAGCTGGCCGCCCGGGGTGTCGTGGGTGTGCACGTGCACCGGGAGGTCGAACCGCTCGCGGAACGCGGCCACCAGCTTCTCGGCGGCGGCGGGACGCAGCAGGCCCGCCATGTCCTTGATGGCGAGGATGTGCGCGCCGGAGGCGACGATCTGCTCGGCGAGACCCAGGTAGTAGTCGAGGGTGTAGAGGTCCTCGTTCGGGTCGAGCAGGTCGCCGGTGTAGCAGACGGCGACCTCCGCGACGGCCGTTCCGGTGGCGAGCACCGACTCGATCGCCGGGCGCATCTGGGAGACGTCGTTCAGGGCGTCGAAGATGCGGAAGATGTCGACACCGGTCGCGGCGGCCTCGCGCACGAACGCGTCGGTGACCTGCGTCGGGTACGGCGTGTAGCCGACAGTGTTGCGGCCGCGCAGCAGCATCTGGATGTTGATGTTCGGCAGTTCCTCGCGGAGCGCGGCCAGGCGCTGCCACGGGTCCTCGCCGAGGAAGCGGAGCGCGACGTCGTAGGTCGCGCCTCCCCACGCCTCCACCGAGAGCAGCTCCGGCGTCATCCGCGCGACGTACGGCGCGACGGCGAGCAGGTCCCTGGTGCGCACGCGGGTCGCCAGCAGCGACTGGTGGGCGTCGCGGAACGTGGTCTCGGTGACCGCGAGCGCCTTCTGCTCGCGGAGCGCCTTCGCGAAGCCCTCTGGGCCGAGCTCCAGCAGGCGCTGGCGCGAGCCGGACGGAGCGGGGACGCTCAGATCGATGCGCGGCAGCTTCTCGATCGGGTCTGCGGTCTCCGGACGGGCGCCGTTCGGCTGGTTGACGGTGACGTCGGCGAGCCAGTTGAGCACCTTGGTGCCGCGGTCCTTGGACGCGCGGCCCTTGAACAGCTCCGGCCGCTCCTCGATGAACGAGGTGGAGACGTTGCCGGCGATGAAGTCGGCGTCCTCCATCACGGCCTGCAGGAACGGGATGTTCGTGGCGACGCCGCGCACGCGGAACTCCGCGAGCGCGCGGCGGGCGCGGAGCACGGCGGCGGGGAAGTCGCGGCCGCGGCAGATCAGCTTGGCCAGCATCGAATCGAAGTGCGGGCTGATCTGGGCGCCCGGGTTGATGGTTCCGCCGTCGAGGCGGATGCCGGCGCCGCCCGGCGAGCGGTACGTGGTGATCTTGCCGGTGTCGGGACGGAAGCCCGCCGTCGGGTCCTCGGTCGTGATGCGGCACTGCAGGGCGGCGCCGCGCATGTGCACGGTGTCCTGGCTGAGGCCGAGGTCGGCGAGGGTCTCCCCCGCCGCGATGCGGATCTGGGACTGCACGAGGTCGACGTCGGTGATCTCCTCGGTGACCGTGTGCTCCACCTGGATGCGCGGGTTCATCTCGATGAACACGTGCTGGCCGGCGCGCTCGCCCGCGGTGTCGAGCAGGAACTCGACGGTTCCGGCGTTCTCGTAGTTGATCGACTTGGCGAAGGCGACGGCGTCGCGGTAGAGCGCCTGCCGGATGTCCTCGGAGAGGTTCGGCGCCGGCGCGATCTCAACCACCTTCTGGTGGCGGCGCTGCACGGAGCAGTCGCGCTCGAACAGGTGCATCGTCTCGCCGCTGCCGTCGGCGAGGATCTGGACCTCGATGTGCCGGGGGCGCAGAACGGCCTGCTCCAGGAACATCGTCGGGTCGCCGAACGCGCTGTCGGCCTCGCGCATCGCCTCCTCGAGCGCGGGGCGCAGCTCCTCCTTGCTGTTCACGCGGCGCATTCCGCGGCCGCCGCCTCCGGCGACCGCCTTGGCGAAGATCGGGAAGCCGATCTCATCGGCGCCGGCGAGCAGCTCGTCGATGTCGCGCGACGGCGGCGTCGACTTCAGCACCGGGACGCCGGCGGCGATCGCGTGCTCCTTGGCCGTGACCTTGTTGCCCGCCATCTCGAGCACCTCGGCGCGCGGGCCGATGAAGGCGATGCCTGCGGCGCGGGCCGCGTCGGCGAGCTCCGGGTTCTCGGAGAGGAAGCCGTATCCGGGGTAGATCGCGTCTGCACCGGACTCCTTGGCGACGCGGATGATCTCCTGGACATCCAGGTAGGCGCGGACCGGGTGGCCGGGCTCGCCGATCTGGTACGCCTCGTCGGCCTTCAGGCGGTGCATCGAGTTGCGGTCTTCGTACGGGAAGACCGCGACGGTCTGCGCTCCCAGCTCATAGGCGGCCCGGAAGGCACGGATCGCGATTTCACCGCGGTTGGCAACGAGGATCTTACGGAACATGCGGACCTTTCGAGCAGGGGTCGACACCACACAGCAAACGGTTAGGTTCTCCAAGACTAGTAAAGGTAACGTGGCTCTCGTGCACGTACTCAGCGTTAGTTCCCTCAAGGGCGGTGTCGGAAAGACCACGGTGACGCTTGGGCTTGCCTCGGCGGCGTTCGCGAAAGGGCTGCGGACGCTGGTCGTCGACCTCGACCCGCAGTCGGACGTCTCGACCGGCATGGACATCCAGGTCGCCGGGCATCTGAACGTCGCGGACGTGCTCGCCTCCCCCAAGGAGAAGATCGTGCGCGCCGCGATCGCGCCCTCCGGCTGGACGAAGGGCCGCAGCGGCAAGATCGACGTGATGATCGGCAGCCCGTCCGCCATCAACTTCGACGGGCCGCACCCGAGCATCCGGGACATCTGGAAGCTCGAGGAGGCGCTCGCGAACGTCGAGCACGACTACGAGCTCGTCCTCATCGACTGCGCGCCGTCGCTGAACGCGCTGACCCGCACCGCGTGGGCCGCGAGCGACCGCGTCGCCGTCGTCACCGAGCCTGGCCTGTTCTCGGTGGCCGCCGCCGACCGCGCGCTGCGCGCGATCGAGGAGATCCGCCGCGGGCTCTCGCCGCGCCTCCAGCCGCTGGGCATCATCGTGAACCGCGCCCGCGTGCAGTCGCTCGAGCACCAGTTCCGGATCAAGGAGTTGCGTGACATGTTCGGCCCGCTCGTGCTCTCCCCGCAGCTGCCCGAGCGCACCTCGCTGCAGCAGGCGCAGGGCGCGGCGAAGCCGCTGCACGTCTGGCCGGGCGAGAGCGCGCAGGAGATGGCGCACAACTTCGACCTGCTCCTGGAGCGGGTGCTGCGCACCGCGCGCATCGGCGAGTACGCCACCGCCGGCTCCTGACCCGCGCTTACTACGCCTCGAGCGGTGAGTCGTTGCGCCTATTCGGCGTGAGTGGCGACGTCATGTCACCACTCGATCGCGAACAGGCTCAGGAGGCCTTGGACTTGGCGGCGCGACGGGCGGCGAGCTCGTCGAGCGAGTCGGCCTGGGTGTCCAGCTCGACCAGCGAGGACTCGACCTCGCGGAGGACCTTGCCGACGGCGATGCCGAAGACGCCCTGGCCGCGGCTGACGAGGTCGATCACCTCGTCATTGGAGGTGCAGAGGTAGACGCTCGCGCCGTCGCTCATCAGCGTGGTCTGCGCCAGGTCGTTGACACCGGCCTCGCGGAGCTGGTTGACGGCGGTGCGGATCTGCTGGAGCGAGATGCCGGTGTCGAGCAGGCGCTTCACCAGCTTGAGGACGAGGATGTCGCGGAAGCCGTAGAGGCGCTGCGAGCCGCTTCCCGCGGCGCCGCGGACGGTCGGCTCGACCAGCCCGGTGCGCGCCCAGTAGTCGAGCTGGCGGTAGGAGATGCCGGCGGCGCGGGCCGCGACGGCACCGCGGTAGCCGTTCGCGTCGTCCATCTCGGGGAGGCCGTCCGTGAACAGCAGCCCGAGGTCGTACCGGGCAGCGTCGCTGTCACGACTCAGTTCGCTCATGGTCTCTGCCTCTCGCCCGGTTCGCGCGTTGACGCGCCTCGAAGGTGGCGCTTCACCCACGGTACCCATCGCCCGCGCGTCGGGCAACGACATCGGGCCATTCGGCATCGGCGTGTCGAGACCGCCGACCGGTCACGGGCGGATGCGCGCGAGCGACGAGCGGATGATGCTGCCGCGGACGACGTCGAGGTGCGCGGCGATCTCGCGCGCCAGCTCGGCGGTCTGCGCCTTCGCCGTCACGTCGTTGCGGCGCGCGATCGGGACCAGGGCGGTCTCGATCAGCCCGATCTCGCGCTCGGCGGCGGCGCGGAAACCGCGCAGGTGCCGTGGCTCGATCCCGTTGCCGGCGAGCTCGGCGAGCGCGCGGAGCACGGTCAGCGCCTCTTCGCCGAAGCGGTCCGCCGGGGCGATGAGCGAGGCGCTGATCGCCTCCTGCAGCAGCTCCTGGCTCGCGCCCGCCTCCCGCAGCAGCTCGTCGCGGGAGAACCGGCGTCCGGCCGGGAGCATGGAGCCGGCGGGAGCGGCGCCCGGCAGCTGCGGGTTCTTGCCGGCGTCCAGGTCGGCGAGGTAGGTCTTGATGACCTTGAGCGGAAGGTAGTGGTCCCGCTGCATCCCGAGGATCGTGCGCAGCCGCTCGACGTCGGCCGGCGAGAACTTGCGGTAGCCGGACGCGGTGCGGGCCGGGGAGACGAGGCCGCGCTCCTCGAGGAAGCGCAGCTTCGACGACGACAGGTCGGGGAACTCGGGCGTCAGGCGCGCGAGCACCTGGCCGATCGAGAGCAGGGCGGGCGCGGCCGTCTGCGCCCGCGCCGCTTGCCTGGGCACGCTAACCGTTCGCCGCGGCGGCGAGGTCTTGGCGGGACGCGTAGAAGGTGAGGCGGAACTTGCCGATCTGCACCTCGGCCGAGTCGGACAGCAGCGCGCTCTCGATGCGCACGCCGTCGTAGTACGTACCGTTGAGCGAGCCGAGGTCGCGGACCTCGAACGCGGTGCCGCGCCGGGTGAACTCCGCGTGCCGGCGGGACACGGTCACGTCGTCCAGGAAGATGTCGGCGTTCGGGTGGCGTCCCGCGCTCGTCACGTCCGCGTCGAGCAGGAACCGCGCACCGGTGTTCGGGCCGCGCCGCACGATCAGGAGGGCGGAACCGGACGGCAACGCCGCGATCGCCTCCTGCTCCTCCGGCGAGATCTCGCCGTCCACCGGGAACATCTTCGACACGAACTCCTCGCCGAAGCGCGCCGTCGTGTCCTCATTCCCCGCCGCGGCATCACGCAGGGGGTTGTTCGCGGCGTCGCGATTCCGCGCGTCGTCCCCGGCGTCGGCCGGACCGTTGTTGAATGTCTCGTCAGGCACCGTCAACCTCCTCATGGTCCAGCGTATCCGATCGGCGGCCCGTGTCATCGGCCGGAAGTCGTATCACCCGGGCCGTCTCGCGGATGTAGACGATCCCCGCCCACCAGTAGAGGAACGCTCCCCACAGCGCGAACGCCCAGCCGAGCGGCAGCGAGTAGGGCGCGAGGGCGTCGAACGCCTCGCCGAGCATGAGCAGCGGGAGCGCCCAGAACAGGCAGAACGTCGCCACCTTGCCGAGGTGGTGCACCGGCAGCGGGCCGAAGCCGTGGTTCGCGAGGATGACGCCGAGCACCGCGAGCATGACATCCCGCGCGACGATGACGGCGACCAGCCACCACGGGATGACCTCGCGCCAGGCGAGCCCGATCAGGGCGGCGAAGATGTAGAGCCGGTCGGCGGCGGGGTCGAGCAGCTGGCCGAGCCGGGACACCTGGTTCAGGCGGCGGGCCAGCCAGCCGTCCAGGAAGTCGGTGATGCTGGACACGACGAGGACGAGGAGCGCGAGCGCATCCTCCCCCACGATCACGAACCCGAGGAACACCGGCACCAGTGCGAGCCGGAAGAAGCTGAGCGCGTTCGGGATCGTCCACACGCGCGAGCTGACCGCGCCGACTGCATCCACGTGTCGAGTCTATCGACGCCTTCGGCCCATTCCGCGCGGCTTCTCGGGAACCGGTCAGCGCGTCCGGTGCGGCGGGGCGGAGCCGGCCGGCCCGGTCCCCTCGACTCCCGCTGCGCCGCCGGACCCGCGGGCGCCGAGCGCGATGGCGATGGCGCCCAGGAAGACGGGAACGCCGGTGGCCAGAACACCCTGAACGGTGACGAGCGAGAGAGCGACCGGGGGAACGCTCATGCGGGCGTCCGCGCCGGCGACCTGGTGCAGGATCCACGCCGCCGCACAGGCACCCAGCGCCCACGCCGGAGCCCACAGCCAGGGCAGCGGCAGGACGCGCGCGCGGACGATCTCGGTCACGCCGATCGCGGCGAGAGCCCCCTCGGTCAGGGCCAGCGCCGACCCGTAGCCGACGGCGGTCGCACCGTCCGCCGTCATGGCCCGGGCGAGGAAGGGCTCGGCCACGAGCACCAGCGCGAGCACGGTGATGGCGGCGGTGCCGACCGGGCGTCGGGCAGTGATGCTCCCCGCGCCGCGCACTCCGAACGCGAACACGATCAGCGCGGCGGCGACGAAGGGGGGCGCGGCCACGATGCCGGCGTCCAGCAACGCGATCAGCGGCCCCGTGCTGACGCCGACGACGACGGACGCGAGCAGCAGTCCTCCGCCGAGGATCCACGTGGTACCGGCGCCGGTCACGGCGTGCGGCCTCGCCATTGGCGACCGGCTCTGCACAGAGAAGCGACGATCCTGGTTCTCATGTCGCCACCTTACATAATTCGATTTACGTCTGGAATATTTATAGGGGAGTACCGAGCCAGAATGCGCGCCATGCAGACTCTCAGCAGGTCAATGTCGGCGATCTGCGGGGGCTACTTCAACCCCTGAGCCACGTTCGGCGCGTGGCAGCTAATGATGAGCGGCGCCGTCCGCGCCGCTTCCGCCCTAAGATGTGCGGGTGGAGCCGTTTCTGATCTGCCTCTGGGTGCTCGCCGGCGTCTGTACGCTGACCTGGGTGCTCTCGCTCATCACGGGCGAGCACTCCTGGGTCGACCGGATCTGGTCGGTGGTGCCGCTGGTCTACGTCTGGATCTTCGCCGCGGCCGCCGGCCTGCAGGACGGGCGCCTGAATCTGATGGCGGCGCTCGTAACGTTGTGGGGCATCCGGCTCACGTTCAACTTCGCGCGCAAGGGCGGCTACGCGCCCGGCGGGGAGGACTACCGCTGGGAGGTGCTGCGCGGCCGGATGAGCAGGGGCGCGTTCGCGGCGTTCAACCTGTTCTTCATCGTGATCTACCAGAACGTGCTGCTGCTGCTCATCACCCTTCCCGCGTGGACGGCGTTCGAGCACCGCACGCCGCTCGGGCCGCTCGACGTGGCGTGCGCCGTGATCTTCCACCTCTTCCGGATCGGCGAGACCGGCGCCGATCAGCAGCAGTGGAACTTCCACCAGTGGAAGAAGGCGGAGAAGGCGGCGGGGCGCGAGCCGAGCCCGCGGTTCCTGCAGACCGGGCTGTTCCGGCTCTCGCGGCACCCGAACTTCTTCTTCGAGCAGGCGCAGTGGTGGGTCGTCTTCCTCTTCGGCTGCGTCGCCGCCGGCTCGCTGCTGCAGTGGACCGTGATCGGCCCTCTGCTGCTGACCGGGCTGTTCATCGGCTCCACCGTGTTCACGGAGAGCATCTCGAAGTCGCGCTACCCCGAGTACGCCGAGTATCAGGCGCGCACGTCGCCGATCGTGCCCTGGTTCCCCGGCCGCGGGAACACCGCGCGCATGTGGTCGGAGTCGAGGTAGTCGGCGACGCCGATCAGGATCAGGCTGAACAGGATCTGCTCGCTCACCATCCAGAGCGGGTAGAGGCCGGGGATCGCCGCGATCACGAGCGTGACCACCGGGAAGATCTTCGAGAACAGCCGTAGCCGCGAGTACGCCCAGTAGTAGCCCTTCTGCGCGCGCCAGGCGAAGTAGAACAGCGTGACCGTCATGCCGAGGACGACGACGGAGCGCATCCACACGGCGAACGGCACGCGCGCGCCCTGGAGCGTGAGCACGGTCGCGACGGCGACGGCGGCGACGCCGATCAGGAGCTCCGCGACCAGGAGCCAGGAGATGACGACGAACGCGCGCCGGGTGCGCGGGTGCTCCCGCCCCTCCTCCGGGACGGTGTAGCCGGCGTGCCGGCCGCCCGCGATCCGGTCGAGCCGCCTGAGAAGGGATTCCATGCCTCCACGGTAACCCGGGCGCGGAGAGCGGTGCTTCCGCCTTTCGATGGACTGGGGCAGAGTTGGCGCATGGTCACCGCACTCGACATCTTCAGCGGGTTCAGCGTCGACGACATCGACGCCGCCCGCGACTTCTACCGCGCGACGCTCGGACTGGACGTCGGCGACGGGCCGATGGGCAACCTCGACATCGCGCTGCCGGGCGGCTCCCACGTGTTCGTGTACCCCAAGCCGAACCACGAGCCGGCGAGCTTCACCATCCTGAACCTGGTGGTCGCGGACATCGACGCGGCCGTCGACGAGCTGAACACCAAGGGGGTCGTCACGAAGATCTACGACGACGCCGACTTCCCCACCGACGCGAAGGGCATCGCGCGCGGCAAGGCGGCCGGGCAGGGTCCGGACATCGCGTGGTTCCGCGATCCGGCGGGCAACGTGCTGTCCGTGCTGCAGAACTGAACCCGCCGGCGTCCGTAACGGAGGACTTTCCCTACCGCAACCCGCGATTCGCCGGTAACGGAGGAAGGGAGAGCCCGGGAGCCGCGAGTCTCCTCCGTTTCGCTCACGCAACGCACCGATCCGGAGGGCGCAGAACTCCGGGGCGGATGGCGGCGGCTCAGGCGAGGCGCTCGCGCAGCGCCATCGCGTCGACGGGCGAGCGGACCTTGGCGTCGTTGTCGAAGTAGGCGTAGACGTCGCGGCCGTCGGCCAGCCAGGCCCGGATGTCGCCCGCCCAGCGGTCCAGCGCCTCCGGGGTGTAGCCGGAGACGTAGAGCTCCTCGTCGCCGTGCAGGCGCACGTACACGAAGTCCGCGGTCACGTCCCTGAGCACGGGATACCGCCCCGCGGTGTCGGCGACGACGACCGCGGCGCCGTGCTCGCGCGCGACGGCGGCGAAGGCCGGGTCGGTGAAGCTCGGGTGCCTGGCCTCCACGGCGTGCCGGAGCGGGGCGTCCGCGACGTCGGCGGCGAGGTCGGCCCTGTCCTCGTCGAGGGTGGCCTCGCGGGCGAGCACCCGCGCCTCCGCGACGGTCTTCGGCAGCAGGGCGAGGAACGCGTCGAGCGCCTCGGCGTCCAGCTGCAGGGTGGGCGGCAGCTGCCACAGCAGCGGGCCGAGCTTGGGACCGAGAGTGAGCACGCCGGAGGCGAAGAAGTTCGCGAGCGCGCCCCGGCAGTTCCGCAACCGCAGGATGTGCGTGATGTAGCGGCCGCCCTTGACCGCGAAGACGAAGTCGTCCGGGGTGTTGCGCGCCCAGGTGCGGTAGCTGGTCGGGCGCTGCAGGGAGTAGAAGCTGCCATTGATCTCGATGGAGTCCATCCGCTCCGCGGCGTACTCCAGCTCGGCGCGGTGCGGCAGCCCCTTGGGGTAGAAGACGCCGCGCCACGGCGCGTACGTCCAGCCGGAGATGCCGACCAGCGCCCGCGCCATCAGCGGCCCCGGAGCTGCTCGATCAGCCGGCGGTCGCGCTTGGTGGGCCGGCCGGCGCCGCGCTCGCGCAGGACCGTGGCCGGCGCCTCGGTCTTCGGGGGCGGCGGCGGTGTCCTGTCCTCGAAGCAGTCCGCGGCGACCGCGGCGCCGACCCGCTTCACGATGAGCCGGCGCGCGATGTAGATCTTCTCGGTGCCGGAGACGAACGCGCGCACCTCATCCCCCACCTTGACGGGCTGGGACGGCTTCGCGCGGTCGCCGTTGACCTTCAGGTGGCCGGCCTTGCAGGCGTCCGACGCCGCCGAGCGGGTCTTGAACAGCCGCACGGCCCACGCCCAGGAGTCGACGCGGACGCTCGTCGGAGACGGCACGTCAGACCGCCGCCTCCGCGGTCTGCGCGGTCTCCGCCGCCTCGGCCGCCTCGGCCGCCAGGTCGGCCTTCCACTTCACGAGGCTGCGCACCGTCCGGCTGCGGTCGCGGGCGAGCTTCTCCATCACGTCGGCGGGCACGAAGTAGTTGACGGCCACCCAGCCGCGCACGGTCTCCGACCGGTCGTCGGCGAGCATCCGGAGGATGTCGCACGGCGTCGCCTCGTTCTTGGCGACGCAGCCGCGCACGCCGTCGTCCGGGTCTTTCGCGAGCGTCAGGAACAGGTCCTCCGGGGTGTTGTAGCTGGACGCGACCGCCTCCCGGATCTTGGGGTTCGCGTCCGTGGCGAGCAGGCGCAGCCGCCGGATCTTGCTCTCGGTCACCTCGGGCGCCGGGTGCAGGGCCGCGGCCTCCTCCGCGGTGAGCATCGCCGGGGCGTACTCGCGCATGGCCTGTCGCTGGGCGGGGGTGTTGAACCGGATGCAGGACATGCTTCCACCGTACGCGCCCGTCCCCGTGCGTGGCGCTCCCCGCGCCGTGATCGGTTCCGAGCGTGAAGAACTCCGGAAGCGAGGGCTCGGGGCGACCGCTAGACGAAGCGGACAGCCTCCTGGAGACGCGGACGGAGCTCGAACGCGCGATCGACGCTCTCGCGGCCCGCCGCGTTCGCGCCGTCGCGGAGGATCTTCGGCAGCAGCGACCGGCGCACCAGCAGCGACCCGGCCAGCCGGCCGCGCTGGACGACGTCGAACGGGACGACGAGGGCGTCGTCCGGCACGACGACGATGTGGCCGGTGAACCGGACGCCCGCCTGCCTGCCGAAGCTCTTGGCGGACCGGTACAGCTCGTGCAGCGGCTCCTCGTCATGCGGGATGCCGGGCCCGACCACCTCGCCCTTGGCCAGCTTCACCTCGCTCCCCCAGTCGGCGGAGCGGATCGCGAACAGGCCGGCCGGCCCGAGGACGATGTGGTCGAGCTTCTCGTCGCTCGCCGGGTGCACGGCGACGTCGTTCCAGATGGTGAAGCCGATGCCGAGCGAGGACACCGCGCGCGCCGTCGCCTCCTCGGCGAGCGCGACCGCGAGCAACTGCCGGATCTCGCGCGGGGCGGAGCGGACGAGCGCGGGATCGTACGGGTCGTCGAGCTCGGTGCCCCTGCCCATCCACTCGCGCATGAGGGTCAGGAAGCGCTCGCGGGCCTGACCGCCGGGATGGCCGTAGCTGCGGGCGCGCACGCTCGCCCCGCGCGAGGAGGACCGGGTCTGGTGGACGGTCGCGCTGAAGCCGCCCGCTCCGGAGTCGCCGGACACGGCGTCCATCACCAGGGACTCGCCGCGGTCGTAGCGGGCGCGGTCCTGCGGGTCGCCGACGAGCTCCCAGGCCGCCTGCACCGCCTGGAACGCGGCCGCCGTGCCCCCGGTGTCCGGGTGCGTCTCGCGGGCGAGTCTGCGGTACGCGCGGCGCAGCTCCTCCTGGCTCACGGTCGAGCTGACGCCGAGGACTTCGTACGGGGTCGGCGCGGCGGGACTGTCGCTCATGGAGGTCGAGACTAGCGTGCGTCGCCGTGGATTCGCCGGATTCGGATTGCGGCCGGAACCTGACCGCTATGCCGAATAGGCTCGAAGGACAGCGAGAGAAACCGACATCGAAGGAAGGCAACGACCATGACGATCAGCGACTGGCGCATCGAGCTCATCATCGTCCCCGTGACGGACATCGACCGGGCGAAAGAGTTCTACGTCGACAGGCTCGGCTGGAACGCCGACCACGACCACCGCGTCTCGCCGACGCTGCGCTTCGTGCAGGTCACCCCTCCCGGGTCCGCCTGCTCGATCGCGTTCGGCGAGGGGCTCACCGACATGGAGCCCGGGACGATGAAGGGCCTGCAGATCGTGATCCCGGACGCGGACGCCGCACTCGCCCACCTCACCGAGAACGGCGTGGACGCCCAGGGCGTCGCCGACCTCGCGTGGGGCCGGTTCGTGACCTTCACCGACCCGGACGGCAACGGCTGGAGCCTGCAGCAGCTGGTGCGGCCGGATCAGCCGAGCGCGTAGGCGATCAGCAGCAGGGTGACGACGAACCCGCACGCGTAGTTGATCCACAGGAAGCGCCGCCAGCCCCGGTTGGCGGCGCTCGCGCGTTCGTCCGGCAGGCTCCAGTAGGGCAGCGCGGTCGCGATGTACGGCAGCGCGAGCAGCGCGGCGACCGGGCCCGGCCACGGGGTCGCGAGCATCGCGCTGCCGGCGAGGGCCCACGCGGCGATCGCGAACCGGGTCGTCCCCGCCGCGCCGAACACGGTCGCGATCGAGGCGATGCCCGCCTCCCGGTCCGGGACGACATCCTGCACGGCGCCGAAGGCGTGGCTGCCGATCCCCCACAGGAAGAACGCGGCGAGGATCAGCCAGAGCCCTGGCGTGAACGTGGCCCCCGCGAGCACCAGACCGTAGAGGGCGGGGCTCACGAAGTGCGTGCTCGATGTCAGCGAGTCCAGGACGGGGATCTCCTTGAAGCGCAGCCCGCGCATCGAGTACGCGAGCACCGCGAACACGCTCAGCGCGAGGACCAGCCAGGACAGCGGCGAGCCGACGACGACCAGGTAGACCAGGAACGGGACGTTCGTCACCGCCGCCGCGATCAGCGTCCTCCGGTGCAGGCCGGGGTCGAGCAGCGCACCCTCGGCTCCGCCCTTGCGCGGGTTGCGGAGGTCGGACTCGTAGTCGAACACGTCGTTCACGCCGTACATCGCCAGGTTGTACGGGATGAGGAAGTACAGCGTCCCGATCACGAGCGTCGCGTCCACCCGCCCGGTCGTCAGCAGGTACGCGGCGGCGAACGGGAAGGCGGTGTTGATCCAGCTGAGCGGCCGGGAGGCGAGCAGCAGCTGCCGCAGCGGGCGCGCGGCGACCGTGGCGGTCACGACGCGCCTCCGTCGCGCCGCCGCCCGAGCAGCAGCCAGAGCGCCGGCAGCAGCAGCAGACCGGCGAGCGGGTAGGCGAAGTCCTCGATCGGCACGAGCCCCAGCCGGACGCCGGACGTGTTGGCGTCGGTGTACCGCATCAGGCCGGCGGCGATCATCAGGTTGTCGAAGACGGCGGTCAGCACAGCCAGGGCGACTCCCGTGATCAGCGCCGCTGGCCACCAGCGCCGCAGGAGCGCCGCGCGGTCCGGCCGGCGCGCGAGCGCCACCGCCAGCACGACGGCGGCGACGGCGAGGAACACGACGCTGATCAGCAGGTAGGTCACGTCTTCCTCCCGCGATCGAGCACGGCGCGCGACCCGGACAGCAGCACCAGGGTCAGGTAGCAGAGGAAGGTGAGGAAGAAGACCTCCTCGAGCGGCAGCTCCGGCGCGATGTCCACCCCGCTGAGGTAGGTCGACGCTCCGCGGGCGAACACGCCGAACGCGATCCCGGCGGCGTCCCACGCCAGGAAGAAGACGAGGCCGATCGCCAGCACGATGGCCGCCCGGCGCGTGTCCCGCCAGAACACCAGGCGGAACCGGCGGTCGAGCAGCACCATCGCGCCGAGCGCCAGCAGCAGCGCGGCCAGGTAGAGCAGGGTCACGGCACGCGCTCCCCCGCCGCCACGGGCCGCAGCGGCTCCGCGAGCGGCCCGGCGCTCTCGTCGCCGCGCAGCCGCTTGACCACCAGCTCGGCGCTGATCAGGCACATCGGCAGGCCGATGCCGGGGATGGTCGAGCAGCCGGCGTAGAACAGTCCGTCGACGTGCTTCGAGGCGTTGCCCGGCCGGAGGAACGCGCTCTGGCGCAGCGTGTGCGCGGGGCCGAGCGCTCCCCCGCTCCAGGCGTTGAAGTCGTCCGCGAAGTCACCGGGGCCCACCGTGCGGCGCACGACGATCCGGTCGGCGAGGTCCGGGATGCCCGCCCAGGCCGCGACCTGCGCGATCGCCGCGTCCGCGGTGCGCTCGACGAGGCGATCGCCATCGCCGTCGACGCCGCCGACGCCGATCGAGACGTCGGCGGGCACCGGGACCAGCACGAACAGGTTCTCGCAGCCGGGCGGAGCGACGCCGGGATCGGTCGCGCTCGGGCGGCACACGTAGAGCGACGCCGGGTCCGGGATGCCGGGGTCCGCGCCGAAGATCCGGTCGAAGTTCGCATCCCAGTCGCGCGTGAAGAACAGGCTGTGGTGGGCCAGTTGCGGCAGCTCGCCGCGGACGCCGAGCATCACCAGCACCGCGCCAGGCCCCGGGTCGCGGTGCTCCCAGCGCTGCTCGGGGTGGCTGCGCAGCTCAGGAGGGAGCAGGGCGGTCTCGGTGTGGTGCAGGTCGGCGGCAGAGACCACGACGTCGGCGTCGTGCCGGTGGCTGACTCCGGCGGCGTCCAGGTAGGTCACACCCGTCACGCCCGCGCGGCTGCGGCGTCGGCGCCGGCCGGCCGGGCTGGTGCGGATGCCGGTGACCCGCGCGCCCGTCACGATGTCGACGCCCTCCGCGGCGGCGAGGCCGGCCACGGCGTCGATCAGGGCGGCGAAGCCGCCCAGCGGATAGCGGACGCCGTCGTCGAGGTCGAGGTGGCTCATCAGGTGGTACATGCTCGGCGCGCGTTTCGGCGAGGTGCCGAGGAACACAGCAGGGTAGCCGAGGATCTGCCGCAGCCGGGTGTCCCGCACGGTGGCGGCCGCGCGCCGGTCCAGGGACTCGAACAGCAGCCGCAGCAACCGGCCGGTCCGTGCCAGCACCTCCCCGGCCAGCAGCGGCCGGTAGGAGGCGAACGTCGCGTACAGGAAGCGGTCGACGGCGAGCCGGTAGGTCTCGCGGGCGCTCGTCAGGTAGCGGTCGAGCGCCGCGGCCGCTCCCGGCTCGACGCTCTCGAACAGCGCGCGGTTGGCTGCGCCGTCCGCGCGCACGTCCAGGGGCGCGTCCGCGCCCTCGCCGAACACGCGGTAGCCGGGGTCGAGTGTGACGAGCCGCAGCTGCTCGGCCGTGCTCGTGCCGAGCAGCCGGAAGAAGTGGTCGAACACCTCCGGCATCAGGTACCAGGACGGTCCCGTGTCGAACCGGAAGCCGTCCGCCTCCCAGCTGCCCGCCCGGCCGCCGAGCTCGCGGCGCTGCTCCAGCAGGGTGACCCGGTGGCCCTCGCGCGCGAGCAGCGCGGCGGAGGCGAGACCGGCGATGCCGCCCCCGATCACGACGACGCGCTGCGGACCGGTCACCGCAACGTCCCGGTGGTCGCGCGCAGCAGGACGGCGAGCTTGGCGCGCGTCGGCACGCTGACCCGGTGCGCGAGCAGCTCGGGCGCGGGCGTCGCCCGGATCCGGTCGCTCAGCTCCGCGAACAGGCCGTGCGCGGCCAGGATGGCGCGGCGGCAGTTGTCGGGGAGCTCCGGGATGACGTCCGCCGCGGCGCCGAGATCGCAATCGATGTCGACCACGAGCGCCAGCTTCTGCCGCTCGGTGAGCCGGGCCGGGTCGATCCCGGGGAAGTAGCTGCGGTGCAGCTCGGTGTAGTCGACGGCGAGGTCGCGCAGGAAGTTGATCTTCTGGAAGGCGGCGCCGAGCCTCCGCGCGCCGTTCTCGAGCCGCCGCCGGGTCGCATCCGGGACCGGGCTGTCGTGCAGGAAGACGGCCAGGCACATCAGCCCGACCACCTCGGCCGAGCCGTAGACGTACTCGCGCAGCTCCTCCGCCGTGAAGTCCACGGGGCTCAGGTCCCGTCGCATGGAGGCGAAGAACGGCCGGGTCAGCTCGACCCCGATGCCGCAATCCCGCGCCGTCGCCGCGAACGCGTGCACGACGACGTTCGCGCTGTATCCGGTGCGCATCGCTCGTTCGGTGTCGTCCTCCAGCGCGTCCAGGAGCGCGCGCTGGTCGTCGAGGTCGAGGCCGGCCTCCGCCGCCGCGCCGTCGACGATCTCGTCGGCGACCCGCACCAGCGAGTACACGTCCTCGACGCACGGCCGCACCTCGGGCGCGAGCAGCCGGGTCGCCATGCTGAACGATGTCGAGTACTCGTGGATGATCGTCGCGGCGCTGCGGCGTGCCGCCCTGGTGTAGAGGGCGAGGTCGCTGGGCGGCGCCACGACGGGCGCTGCCGGTGCTGTCCGTGTCATGCGATCCTCCCGATGCACGAGCGTGCCACGAGCGCGAGCTCCGTGGCCAGAGCGGAGGGGACGGAGGGCTCGTCGAGCGCGTCGACCGCCTCCTGGACGTGCTCGTGCAGCAGCCGCTCCACGAAGGCACGGGCGCCGCAGTCCTCCAGGGCGGTCGCGATGCGGTCCGCGCCCTCGCGACCGAGGCCGTCGTCGCCGAAGCCGTCCGCGATCCGCGGCCACGCGTCGGTGCCGCGGGCGAAGGCTACCAGCGAGGTCTGCTTGCCCTGGCGCAGGTCGCTCACAGTGCTCTTGCCGGTCACGACCTCGTTGCCGAAGACGCCGAGCAGGTCGTCGCCGAGCTGGAAGGCGACGCCGACGAGACGGCCGTAGCCGGCGAGCGCCTCCAGCAGTCCGCCGTCGTCGTCGCGGGCACCGGCCAGCAGGGCGCCGGCGACGAGCGGTCCGGACACCGAGTAGTCCGCGGTCTTGCGCTCCGTCATGGCCATCACCTCGGCGATGTCGGCGCCGGTCATCCCGGTGGCGAGCCCGACGTCGGCGAGCTCGCCCGCCGCCGTGACCGAGATCGCGCGCTCGAGCACGTCGAGGAGCCGCTCCCGCACGGCGGCCGGAGCCTCGATCCTGGCCACCTGCCCGGTCGCGGCGTGCAGCAGCAGGTCGCCGGCGAGGATCGCTGCGGACTCCCCCCAGAGCCGGGCCCGGGGAAGCCCGGCCCCGCGGAAGAGCGCGTCAGCGGTGAACTCGCCGGCGACGTTCGGACGGCCGCGGCGGACGGTGTCGCCGTCGATCACGTCGTCGTGCAGCAGGAAGGCGGTGTGCAGCAGCTCGAAGGCGACGGCCACCCGGACGGCGGAGGCCGTCTCGGCGCCGTCGAGGCCGTGGAAGGCGGTGAGCACGAACCGGGGCCGGATGCGCTTGCCGCCCCGGGACGCGTCCCAGGCGGCCTGCCACAGCCGGCGGTAATCGTCGCCGTGCTCGGCCGCCGCCATGACCTGCTCGTCGAAGAAGGAGTCGAGCGCCGCTTCGACCTCGCTGAGCGTCGCCGCGGTCTGCGCGACCAGTCTGTTCAGCGGCGCCGACGGCGGCGCCATCGGGTGGAGCTGGGTCATGGTCCGCCCTCCCATGTCTAGCCAAGTTAGTAAATAACTTAGCACGCATCTTACAGTTGGGAATAGGATGTCCGCATGAGCTCGAAGGACGACGCGCGGCGCATCTCGCGGTCGCTCGTCGACCCCCGCGTGATCGACCCGCGCCAGGAGCTCGTCCGCCACGACGACCTCGACGATGCCGAGCTCGCGCAGGTCGTCCGGCTGCTCGAGGCCATCCGCAACTGGCGGGAGGCCGAGCAGCGGCTCAGCTTCCTCTCGCGCAACCACATGAAGCTCAACGAGACCGACATGAAGGCACTGCGGTACGTCATCGCCTCCATGAACGCCGACGTTCCCGTGACCGCCGGCGCGCTCTCCGACCACCTGCACGTCTCCACCGCGTCGGTGACCAAGCTGCTCGACCGGCTGGAGAAGGCGGGGCACGTCGTGCGCAAGCCGCACCCGACCGATCGCAGAGCGGTGACGGTGGAGATCACCCCGGAGACGCACCGCGAGGTCCGCAGGACGATGGGGATGCAGCACGCCCGCCGGTTCGAGGTCGTCAAGAAGCTGACGCCCGCCGAGCGCGAGACGGTGACCCGGTTCCTCGACGACCTCAGCGCGACCACGCTGATCGCCGCTCCGTCCGACGCGTGAGCGCCTGACGCCCGCCCTCCGCCTCCAGCACGATCCGGTTCGCCATGCCGTTGAAGATGATGCCGTGGAACGGCAGGATCGCGAACCAGTAGAGCCGGCCCGACAGCCCGCGCGGGAAGAACACCGCGCGCTGCCGGTACCGCGAGCCGCCCACCCGCGGCTCCACGCCGAGCTCCAGCCAGGCCCGGCCCGGCACCCGCATCTCGGCGCGCAGCCGCAGCCGGGAGCCGCGCTCCAGGTGCTCGACGCGCCACCAGTCGAGGGCGTCGCCGGTCTGCAGCTTGTCGGCATCCCGCCGCCCGCGACGCAGGCCGACTCCCCCGACCAGCTTGTCGGCCCAGCCGCGCAGCGCCCAGGCGAGCGGGAACGAGTACCAGCCGCGCTCGCCTCCGATGCCCTCGATCACCCGCCACACCGCGTCCGGGGCGGCGCGGCTGTCCCGCTCGCGCAGGTCGGTGAAGACCGTGTGGCCGGCCCAGTCCGGGTCGCTCGGCAGCGGGTCGCTCGCCGCGCCCGCGACGGACGCGTCCTGCCAGCTGGTCTCGACGCTGCCCGCGCGCATCCTGGCCAGCGCGAGCCGCACCGCGGCACGGTACCCGGTCAGGCCGCCGGGCGGCGGCGGGATCACGGCGTCGATGTCGTGCTCGCGCATCACGCAGTCGTACTGCAGCGACTCGATGATCGGCACGGCCAGGCCGCGCGGGATCGGCGTCACCAGGTTCACCCACTGCGACGCGAGCCAGGGCGTGAAGACCGGGAGGGAGGCGATCGGCCGCTGCGGGAGCCCCGCCTCAACGGCGTAGCCGTTCATCATCTGGCCGTAGCGCAGGATGTCCGGGCCGCCGATGTCGAACGCGCGCGACACCTCGCTCGGCAGCTCGGCGGCCTCCAGCAGGTAATGCAGCACGTCGCGCACGGCGATCGGCTGGATGCGGTTGCGCACCCAGCGCGGAGCAGGCATGTACGGCAGCACCTCGGTGAGGTGCCGGATCATCTCGAACGATGCCGACCCGGAGCCGATCACCACGCCGGCCTGCAGCACCACGGTGGGGACCCCGGACTCCAGCAGGATGCGGCCCACCGCCACCCGCGAGCGCAGGTGCCGCGAGAGCGGGCCGTCCGGGTGCAGGGCGCCGAGGTAGACGATCCGGCGAACGCCCGCTCGCTTCGCCGCGGTCGCGACGGCGCGGGCAGCGGCCGACTCCTCCTCTTCGAAGTCGCCGCGGGCGCGCATGGCGTGGACCAGGTAGTAGACGGTGTCGACACCGTCCACCGCGGCCTCGACCGCGCGCGGGTCGCCGAGGTCGCCCTGCACGACCTCCACCTGCTGCGCCCACGGGACATCGGTGAGCTTCTGCGGCGAGCGCACGAGCACCCGCACCGTGTGGCCGCGTTCGAGCAGGCGCGGGACGAGGCGCCCGCCGATGTAGCCGGTGGCTCCGGTGACGAGGATGCGCTGCTTCACCGCCCGACCATACGCCCGCGCGTCGCGCGAGACGGGAATGCAAGTTTTTGGACCGCGTCGGGTACGGTTTCGACATGGGCAAGCTTGTGTACGGCGGAACCACCGAGATCGGCTTCGAGGACCGGGTCCTCGCGCACCTGCAGATCGTCGTCGGACTGAAGCTACGGCGCAAGGAAGGCTTCTTCTTCTCCTGGCGCGACGAGCAGGGCGTCGGGGACGGTCGCAGTGCGATCTGGATCGATCCGGCCATCCCGCTGCTGTTCCGCTACAGCGGGGGCCGGATGCCGAAGATCAACAAGACCTGGCTGGAGCAGCTGACGCTGTCGTCGAACAGCGCGCAGGGCCTGCAGCTGACCGAGGAGATCGGCGCCCTGGGCGCCGACGAGGTCGACGCCGACTCCCCTCCCGGCCGCTGACCCGCGGCTAACGCCCCCTCCCCTCGCGGGGCCGCCGAGCACAGGAAAAACGTCGCCGATCCGAGCGGACGGCGACGTCTTTCGTGTGCTCGCGAGCCTCTAGCGGAGGTACTCGAGAAGCTCGGGCGAGCGCAGGCGCTTGAGGCTGCGGGTCTCGAGCTGGCGGACGCGCTCGCGAGTGATGCCGTACACCTCGCCGACCTCGTCCAGAGTCATCGGCTTCTGGCCGTCCAGGCCGAAGCGCATCCGGACCACCTTGGCGTCGCGCGGCGGCAGCTCGCGCAGGCGCTCCTCCAGGTCGCGGTGGCGGAACTCGACCTCGACGGACTCCGACGGGCCAGGGGCGTCGCCGTCCTCGATCAGGTCGCCCAGCTCTGCGCCCTCGTTCTCGCCGACCGGAACGGCCAGCGACACGGTCTCGGAGTCGCTCATCTGCAGCTTGTGCACCTCGGCCGGGGTGAGGTTGGCGGCCTCCGCCATCTCCTCCAGCGTCGGCGTGCGGCCGAGCTCGCCGCCCAGGTCGCGGCGGATGCGGTCCAGCTTGTCGATCTTCTCCACGGTGTGCACCGGGATGCGGATCAGCCGGGCGGTGTCGGCGATGCCGCGCAGGATCGACTGTCGGATCCACCAGGTCGCGTAGGTGGAGAACTTGTTGCCGGTGCGGTAGTCGAACTTCTCGACCGCGCGCACCAGGCCGAGGTTGCCCTCCTGGATCAGGTCCATCACGGCGAGCCCGCGGCCCGCGTAGCGCTTGGCGATGCTGACGACCAGGCGGAGGTTCGCCTCGATGAAGCGCTCGAACGCGCGCTTGCCGTCCTCTTCCAGGTAGCGCAGCTCGCGCTTCTCCATCGGGGTCAGTCCGGGCCGCGTCGCCAGACGCTCGCCCGCCAGCACACCCACTTCGATCCGCTTCGCGAGCGCGACCTCTTCATCGGCAGTCAGCAGCCGCGTCCGTCCGATCGAATTGAGGTAGTCGCGCACCGGGTCGTTGGTCACTTCGAGCACAGTCATGGTGTCATCCCTTGCGTCTCGTACAGCAGTACTTCTGCCTCGATCCGATAACAGGTTAGGCAGAGTGCGCTCTCCCCCAACAAGGGGTTGACAGTCGCACGGGGGGCCGCTAGGCGTGTCGTCGCTTACCTCGCAGGCGTCGCCGATGTCAAGGGCCTGCCTCGCGCGAGGGAGTCCTCGTACGGTGCCGTCGTGAGCACACACGCATCCGATTCCCGGGCGACACCCAGGGAACTCAAGACGATCAAGACCCTCATCCCCGCACGCATGGACCGGCTGCCCTGGTCCCGCTTCCACTGGCTCGTCGTGATCGGCCTCGGGACGGTGTGGATCCTCGACGGGCTCGAGGTCACCATCGTCGGCGCGATCGGCAGCAGGCTCACCGATCCGGCCTCCGGCCTGGGGCTGACCACCGGCGAGGTCGGGCTCGCGGCGGCGATCTACGTCGCGGGCGCGTGCGTCGGCTCACTGGTGTTCGGATACCTCACCGACCGGTTCGGCCGGAAGAAGCTGTTCATCATCACCCTCGGCCTCTACCTGCTCGCGACGGTGCTCACCGCGTTCTCGGTGACGCCCTGGATGTTCTTCGTCTTCCGGTTCTTCACCGGCGCCGGCATCGGCGGCGAGTACGCGGCGATCAACTCGGCGATCGACGAGCTCATCCCCGCCCGCCGGCGCGGCGTCGTGGACCTGGCGATCAACGGCTCCTACTGGCTCGGCACCGCGTTCGGCGCCATCCTGACGGTGTTCCTGCTGAACACCGCGATCTTCCCGGCCGACATCGGCTGGCGCATCGCGTTCGGCCTCGGCGCCGTACTTGGCCTCGTCATCCTGCTGGTGCGCAGGAACGTTCCGGAGTCGCCGCGCTGGATGTTCATCCACGGCCGTGACGATGACGCCGAGACGGTGGTCGGCGAGATCGAGCACGGCATCGAGGAGGAGAAGGGCCGGCCGCTGGAGGCGGTGCCAGACGACCGCGCCATCGAGATCCGGCAGCGCCGCACGACCGGCTTCGGCGAGATCGTGCGCGTCGCTGTCACGAAGTACCCGAAGCGGTTCGTGCTCGGGCTGTCGCTGTTCATCGGCCAGGCGTTCCTCTACAACGCGGTGTTCTTCACCTACGCGCTCGTGCTGACCAAGCTGCTCGGCGTCCCCGACGATGTCGCGCCGTGGTCGCTGGTGCCGATCGCGATCGGCAACTTCCTCGGGCCGATCGTGCTCGGCCACCTGTTCGACGCGATCGGCCGGCGGTTCATGATCACGCTGTCCTACATCGGTTCCGGCGTCCTGCTGGTCGGCACGGCCGTCCTGTTCGACAGCGGCGTCCTGGACGCGTTCTGGCTGACGGCATGCTGGATGGCCGTGTTCTTCCTCGCGTCGGCGGGCGCGAGCAGTGCCTATCTGACGGTGAGCGAGATCTTCCCGATGGAGACCAGGGCGATGGCGATCGCGTTCTTCTACGCGGTGGGAACCGGCCTCGGTGGCATCGTCGGGCCGATCCTGTTCGGGCAGCTGATCGGCGGCGGCATCCACGCGGTCGTCATCGGCTACTACATCGGCGCCGGGCTGATGATCGCGGCGGGCCTCGTGGAGCTCTTCCTCGGCGTCGACGCCGAGCGCAAGTCCCTTGAGGAGATCGCCTCCCCGCTCTCCTCCCCGTCCTCCGACTAGCTGTGGCGGGAGCGGATCAGGAGGTGGAGAGGAGTTCGAGGAGGGCGGGCTCGGGAGCGCGGCCGCCCGAGGTGTCGATGACCTCGCCCGAGCGGTAACGGTCGAAGACGCGCGGGTCGATGTAACTGTTGCGCGCGATCGCCGGGGTGTTGCCGAGGGCCTGGGAGGCCTCGATCACGGCGGCGCTCACGCGCTTCTTGCGCTTCGCCTCGGTGTCGGCGGTGCCGAGCTCGGCGAGCGCCTTCGCCGCGACGATCGTCCCGTGCAGCGTCCGGAAGTCCTTCGCCGTGAACTCCCCGCCGCTCTGCCGCCGGATGTACTCGTTGAGCGAGGCCGGACGGATGGTGTGCCAGGTGCCGTCCTTCCACGAGAACAGCCGCGAGCGCGCGCCGCGCAGCGCCACGATCTCGCCCAGCAGCGCCGCCAGGTCCTCGTCCTCGATCGTGCTCGCCCACTTCTGGGCGGACTTCGCAGGGAACGTCAGCGTCACCGCGTCCCCGTCGATGTCGGCGTGCCGGCACAGCAGCGTGGTCAGCCCGCGGCTGCCGTTGGCGTGCAGGTACTCCTCGCTGCCGATCCGCAGCGATCCGAGGTCGATCACCCGGAATGCGGCGGCCAGGATGCGGTCGCGGCCGAAGCCATCGCTCCGCAGGTCCATCGTCACCTTGCGCCGGGCAGCGGGCAGCGTCTCGGCCAGCTGCGCCGCCCGCTCGAACTTGATCCGGTCCTGATGGATGCGCCACGACTCGTGGTAGAGGTACTGCCGCCGGCCGGCCCCGTCGGTGCCGACCGCCTGGATATGGCCGCGCGCGTCCGGCGAGATCCAGACGTCCTGCCAAGCCGGCGGGATGACGAGCGAGCGGATGCGCTCCAGCTCGCGCTCATCGACGATGCGGTTCCCCGCCTCGTCCTCGTACACCGGCCCCTTCGCCGTCGTGCGGCGCGCGTACCCCGGGCCGGACGGGTCGCTTCGTCTCAGCCGGGTCACGCGGGCTTCTTTGCCTTCTTCGCGGGCGCCTTCTTCGCGGCGGAGGACGTGGAGGCCGTCTTCTTGGCCGCCGGCTTCTTGGCCGAGCCGGCGCCGGACTTCGCGGTGCCGGTGCCGGTCTTCTTCGCCGGCTCCTTGGCCGTGCGGCTGCGCTCGACGCTGCGCTGCAGCGCCTCCATCAGGTCGATGACCTCGCCGCCGCCCTTCTTCTCGGTCTCCTCCTCGCCGAAGGTGGCCGCGGTGTCCATGCTCTCGCCCTGCTCCAGCTTGGCGTCGATCAGCTTGCGGAGCTCCTCCTGGTACTCGTCGGAGAACTTCTCCGGCTCGAAGTCGCCGGCGAAGCTCTCCATCAGCGCGGCGGAGAGCGACAGCTCCCTGTCGGTGATGCGCGGGGTGGACTCCAGCGACGGGAAGTCCGCCTCGCGGATCTCGTCGTGCCAGAGCATCGTCTGCAGCACGAGCACGTTGCCGCGCACGCGCAGGGCGCCGAGCCGGGTCTTCTGCCGCAGCGCGAAGTTCACGATCGCGGTGCGGTCCTCGTCCTCCAGCGTCTTGCGCAGGAGCGCGTACGCCTTGAGCGACTTGGAGTCCGGCTCCAGGTAGTAGCTGCGGTCGAACATCAGCGGGTCGAGCTGGTCGTTCGGCACGAACTCGACGACGTCGATCTCCCTGCTGCGCTCCGCGGGCAGCGACTCCAGGTCCTCCGGGGTCAGGATGACCGTCCGCTCGCCGTCGTCGTACGCCTTCGCGATGTGCTCGTACGGGATGGTCTTGCCGTCGATCTCGCACACGCGCTTGTAGCGGATCCGCCCGCCGTCCGCGTCGTGCACCTGGTGCAGCGCGACGTCGTGGTCCTCGGTCGCGCTGTAGACCTTCACCGGCACATTGACCAGACCGAAGGTGATCGCACCCGTCCATATGGCCCTCATGCCCCCATCGTGTCCGCGAAGTACGGGTTTATCAACAGCCGAGTACGCAGACAATCCGCGTACTCGACCGTTTCCGGCCCACTTTCTGCGTACTCGGGAGGCGGGCGCGGTGGGGGCGGGCGTACGTTACTCGCATGGCTGCTGAGGACACCGAGACGGTCTCGATCGACGGGCACCGGCTGAGGCTGACGAACCTCGACAAGGTGCTGTATCCGGAGACCGGGACGACGAAGGCGGACGTGATCGGCTACTACAGCGCGATCGCAGAGGTGATGATCCCGCACGTGCGCGACCGGATCGCGACCCGCAAGCGCTGGGTGCACGGCGTCGGCACCCCGGAGCATCCCGGCCAGGTGTTCTTCCAGAAGAACCTGGACCCCGCCTCGACTCCGGACTGGGTGGTGCAGAGCACGGTCACGCACAAGACGAGCACCAACAGCTACCCGCTGGTCAACGACACCGCGACGCTGATCTGGCTGGCGCAGATCGCGTCGCTGGAGATCCACGTGCCGCAGTGGCGCGTCGGGAAGGGCGGCGAGCGCCGCAACCCGGACCGCCTGGTGCTCGACCTGGACCCCGGCGACGGCGTGACGCTCGCCGAGTGCGCGGAGGTGGCCAGGTGGGCGAAGGCCATCCTGGACGACATGGGGCTCGACCCGATGCCGGTGACCAGCGGCTCCAAGGGCATCCACCTGTACGCCGCGCTCGACGGCTCGCAGACCAGCGACCAGGTGTCGGCGGTCGCGCACGAGCTGGCGCGGGCGCTGGAGGCGGACCATCCCGACCTGGTGGTCAGCGACATGAAGAAGACGCTGCGGGTCGGCAAGGTGCTCGTCGACTGGAGCCAGAACAACGGCGCGAAGACGACCATCGCCCCGTACTCGCTGCGCGGACGCTTCCGGCCGACGGTCGCAGCGCCGCGCACCTGGCGGGAGCTCGCGTCGAAGGACCTGCGGCACCTCGACTACACCGAGGTGCTCCAGCGCGTGAAGCGCCGCGGCGACCCGCTCGCCGACCTCTCGGCGGGCCGTGCGGGCGCGGCCGCGGCCGCGGGGGCGGACCGGCTCAGCACCTACCGCTCGATGCGCGACGCGGAGAAGACGCCGGAACCGGTGCCGCTCGAGGTGAGCCCGGACGCGGCGGACGGCCGTTCGTTCGTCATCCAGGAGCACCACGCCCGGCGGCTGCACTGGGACTTCCGGCTGCAGCACGACGGCGTCCTGGTCAGCTGGGCGCTGCCGAAGGGGCCGCCGACCGACCCAAAGCAGAACCACCTGGCGGTGCACGTGGAGGACCACCCGCTGGAGTACGGGACGTTCGCCGGCGACATCCCGCACGGCGAGTACGGCGCGGGGCACGTGGAGATCTGGGACCACGGCGAGTACGAGCTGGAGAAGTGGCGGGACGACGAGGTGATCGCGACCCTGCACGGGCAGCCGGACGGCGGTCTCGGCGGCGAGCCGCGGAAGTTCGCGCTGATCGCGACGAAGCAGGGCGGCGACGAGAAGAACTGGCTGATCCACCTGATGAAGGACGCGGCGCCGGCGAAGAAGGAGGCGGCGAAGAAGGACGCGGCGCCCACGAAGAAGGACGCGCCCCCGAAGAACGCCTCGCCCGCCGCGAAGAAGCCCGCCGCCTCCCCCGGCCGCCCGATCACCGGCACCCCCGTCTCCCCCATGCTCGCCACCCTCGGCTCCCCCGGCGAGATCCACGACGAGGACGACTGGGCGTTCGAGATGAAGTGGGACGGCATCCGCGCGATCGCCGAGATCCGCGGCGGCAGGCTCCGGCTCACGACGCGCAACGGCAACGACGTCACCCGCACCTACCCGGACCTGGAGGGCCTGATCGCGCTCGCGGACGGGCACGACCTGGTCCTCGACGGCGAGATCGTCACGCTCACCCGGCAGGGCCGGCCGGACTTCGGCCTGCTGCAGACCAGGATGGGCCTCACCAAGCCGGCCGAGGTCGAGGTCGCCGCCAAGCGCGCCCCCGCGCACTACATGGTGTTCGACATCCTGGAGCGCGACGGCGACGACCTGCGGCGCCAGCCGTACGACGACCGGCGGGCCGCGCTGCGCGCGGCGCTGCGGCCGTCGAAGAGCGACCCCGTGCAGGTCCCTCCCGCGTTCGACGGCGACCTGGCGCACGCGGTCGCCTCGTCCAAGGAGCTGGGGCTGGAGGGCGTCGTCGCCAAGCTGCGCGACAGCGGCTACTCCACCGGGCGCCGCTCGCGGAGCTGGATCAAGATCAAGCACCACCGCACGCAGGAGGTCGTCATCGGCGGCTGGACGCCCGGCAACGGCCGCCGCGCGAACACGATCGGCGCCCTGCTGCTCGGCATCCCCGACGGCGACGGCCTGCGCTACGTCGGCAAGGTGGGCACCGGCTTCACCGACACGATGCTCGACGACCTGACGGCCAAGCTCGGCGCGCACGAGCGCAAGACGCCCCCGCTCGACGGCGTGCCGTCGGTGGATGCGCGCGGCGCGCACTGGGTGCGCCCCGAGCTCGTCGGCGAGGTCGAGTTCGCCGAGTGGACGGGCACCGAGCGGCTGCGGCAACCGTCCTGGCGCGGCCTGCGGCCGGACAAGCGACCCGACCAGGTGGTCCGCGAGGGCTGACGCGGCGCCACCGGAGGCGTTCGCGCTCTCCGCATGATGTGCCGATGGCCGAGGTCCGGAAGGTCGCGGTGGCACGCGGCGCAGCCCTGCGGACGCGTAGGCGACGCACTACGGAGACGGCCATCGACGGCACTGGTTTTCACCGATCGGCATGCGGCTTCCCTCGCCCACCGGCGTCAGGACGGATCCCAGCCGGTCATGCTGGTCGAGCGGTCCGACGCAGCCGGGAGCGGTCCGCGCCTTCCACCGACACGATTGCTCTGCGCCAAGGCGCCGGGAGGAGCCGAACATGCGCGGGCACACCCGTCCCTCACGAGGACGATCCGGCGAGGGCTCGTCCACGCTGGGCCGGACGATCGTCGTCGGCACGGCAGTCATAGCGACCGCACTCGCCGGCATCGCGGCCGACCCTCGCGGCGCGGCCGCCGCGCCGACGAGCTACGAGCTGCGCGGGGACTGGATCGAGCCGCCCGACGAGCTGCTCTCCGGCGTTGGCGTGGTCGCCGCGGTCTGGCGCTTCGACATCAACGACGGACGGCCCGCGCCGTCGAACGATCCGGTCGCCAACAACGTGCTCACCGTGACCGTGCAGAACGCCCGGTTCACGAAGGTGCCCTCGCTGTGCCTGGAAACCGAGACGGACAGCGCCGGAAACGACGTCGTGCCACGGTCCGCTCTCTCGGCGGAGGGGACGACGCTGACGTGCAACCTGGGCACCAGGAACCAGGGGACAGCTCAGCTCGCGCTCACCGGCGTGGTGGCGACGGGCCCGGCAGGGGCCCAGGTCTCGGCCATCGCCGAGTTCGGGAGTCACCGCGCTCAACTGCCGCCGATCCCGATCACGGCGCCGTTCAGCATGGACGCCACGTTCAGTGACGGTGCTCCGGCGGCGCTGATCAGCCCGTCTCTGAACCGGAACCAGGACCTTTCCTTCCCGTTCGCGCTGAGACACGCCGCCGGTGCGGCGGCCGGACCGGACACGGTGACCTATCCGCTCACGATCGCCAACAACCTGCCTCCCGAGGTCGAGGTTCGCGGAGGCGGCTGTGTCCCCCAGGACCGCCGCCAACCGGGATATCCGTTCTCCGGCGACCATCACCCGCCGGCTCAGACTGCTCCGTTCCCCGAGTGCAGACTGACCAAGGTGAGCGCCAGGCAGTTCGAGCTCACGCTCACCGGATTGCAGTACGGGGCGGCCGCACCGACCACAGATTCGAACGGCCAACCGCTGCCGAGCGGGATGGCTGTGGTCGCCGCCGGCGAGCTCCAGCTGGCCGTCGACACCATCGGTACCGGAACCACGGCGATGAGCTCTCATGTCACGGTCTCGGCCGAGCCCATCACCTACACAGCGGCGGACGGCCAGACCGCCACCGACGACGGCGCGAACAACGACAACACGGTGGCCATCGTCCGCGGCGCGTGGACCCATCAGTGGGCGCTGAACGTCCAGCAACCGGACACCTACCCCGGCAGCCCGTGGCAGTCCACCTGGCGCGTTCCCGCCGGCGCGACCGTCCTCTCGGTGGCGGCCGACGGCACACCGCCGCGGCCCGGCGTCAGTCCGTACTGGATGTGCTCGGTGATCGACACCGAGTACGCGACGTTCGAGGCCGCTCGCGTCGTGATGACGCCTGGCGACGCGCTGTACTACGAGGACTCTTCCGACCGCTATCCGATCTGGTACTACACGGGGGGTATGGTCGATGCGGTCACGGGCGAGGACGTCGACCCGAACGGGTTCGCCTGCGGCACCGTGACCTCCGCTGCAGACCCGGCGGCCGGAAACCCCGCCGGCTGGTCGACCACGCCCCCGGCGGACCTCTCCACTGTGAAAGCGGTCAAGGTGCAGCTCAGCTATGGGATGGGCGGAGAATCCGAGATGCCATACGGACTCGTCTACCTCGCCGTCGAGCAGCGGATCCGTCCCGACGTCGAGGCGGGGCAGGACATCTGGACGTGGACGTCGTTCCTCGACCAGGGGAAGACCGACTGGGCGTGGACGACGTCGCGGCGGAGCGCCCAGAGCCGTCTCGACTCGATCGACCACAATCCGTACGGTCCGAACGGCCTCATCGCGGCGAAAGGCTATCGCTACGACTACGCCGGTCCCGGTCGCGATGTGCTCGAGGTCGTCGGGTCGCAACCGCTGATCGCAGTCGACGTGGCGCAGCGGGAGTATGGCCCCGGAGAGGTCGCCGACTACCGGCTGAGCTACGGCCTGGAGACGGTGATGCCCCATCCGGCCAGGGACTCGGTCACGGTGACCGCCGAGCTGCCCTCCGGCCTGCGGTACGTCGAAGGGAGCGCCACGGTCGAGCCGGTCGTCGGCGGCGATCCGGCAGCCGACGGACAGACGCTGACCTGGACGTTCGACGACGTCCTGCCGAACGATCCGCCCGGTGTCGTGGAATTCCGGGCGACGGTGCCGGAGGACGCCGCGGCGGGGAGGGCGTTCGGAACGGACGTGAGCGCGGCGAGTCAGGGCCTCAGCCGCGACGCGAGCACGGAATTCGTCGTCCCCGACGGAGGCCACGACGAGCTGACGATGGCGGCCTCCGCCGCGGTCGTCGAGCTGGACCGTGACGGCGACGGAACGAATGCCTGGACCGTGACCATGTCCTCGCGGGACCCCTACGTCTCCGAGAGCACGGACACCATCGTCGTCCTCCCGCGCGACGGCGACGGCAGGGGCAGCGGCTTCTCCGGCACGGCGACCCTCAGCAGTCCCGTCGAGGCGCCGACCGGCGCGACCGTCTTCTACACGACGGCCGACCCCTCCGCCGTGAGCGTGGACCCCGACGACGCAGGCAACGGCGAGCCGGGAGCGCCGACCTCGATGTGGTCGACGGTCTACCCCGATGCCGCGACGGCGGTGCGCGTGGTCTACGGCCCACTCGCCTACGGCGACATCTGGTCGTTCTCGATGGGCGTCGACATCCACGGGGCCGCTCCCGGAGACACCTATGTCGCAGCAGGCGCCGCCAGGACGACGCGCACTCAGGCCATCATGCAGACCTCTGCGACGTTCCGAACCGAGGGACTCGTCTCCGAGCAGCCGGGAACAACGGACGCCGCCTCTCCCGTCGACGGGAAGGACAGCGATTCCGGTGACCTGGCCAGCACCGGTGCGGCCGAGAACCGGATCGGCGTCGGGGTCGCGGCACTGTTCACCCTGTGCGGCCTCGCCCTTGTGCTGCGGGCAGCGCGCCGGTGGCGGCGCGCTCAGGGAGCGTAGACGCGCAGCGCAGCGGGCAGCAGCGTGAGGCGCAGCGCGTCGCCCGGGGTGTCGGTGGCGGCCTCGCCGTCGTGCGCGTAGCCGGGGTCCTCGCCGTGGGCGGCGATGCTCAGCTCCTGGGCGGTGAAGCCGTCGACGGCGGGCGGTCCCTGCAGGAACGGCAGCCGGGCGACGAACGTGTCCGCGCGGCCGCCGAAGGCCAGCGCGAGGGCACCGCGGGTCCTCGGCGTGCGCCCGGCGCCGAGGATGCGCACATCCAGGAGCCCGTCGTCCAGGCGGCGGCGCTCGATGGGCGCGACGGTGAGCGGGTAGTAGCGGTCGACGCCGACGAACACCGACCAGATCCTGCGGACGCTGCCGTCCACCTCCACCTCGAACGGCTCGCTCCTGCGCAGCACGCGCACGGCGGCGATCAGCGCGGCCAGCGGCTTGCCCCAGCGGTCCTCGTGCCGCTCGCGCTCGGCGACGAACGCGGGGTAGACGCCGACAGAGGCCGTGTTCAGCACGGTCCTGCGCTCCCCGGTCGGGAAGGCGAGCTCCGCGGCGTCGACCTCCCGTCCCGTCCCGGCCGCGAACGCGTCGAGCGCCGCGTCGAACGTCTCGAGGCCCGCGGCCTTGGCGAAGTGGTTGAACGTCCCGCCCGGCAGCACGAGCAGCGGCAGCCCGGCCAGGCGCGCCTCGTGCGCGACCGCGCCGACCGACCCGTCGCCGCCGACGATGCCGAGCACCGTCGGCGGGGCGGCCCCGGCGAGGCGATCCCGGATGAGCGCGGCGATGTCGTCGCCGTCACCCAGCACGTGCACGTCCGCGGCGGGCAGCCGCTCGGCGAGCAGGGGCTCCGGGTCGGGGCGGCC
This sequence comes from Leifsonia sp., assembly GCF_051955155.1. Taxonomy (NCBI): domain Bacteria; kingdom Bacillati; phylum Actinomycetota; class Actinomycetes; order Micrococcales; family Microbacteriaceae; genus Leifsonia; species Leifsonia sp. Next base: position 39,308 of record NZ_JBQCGZ010000100.1, on the reverse strand, counting down.
GAGGCCCTTGCCCGATCCGGGGTTGACCAGGATGAAGAGGCCCGCGCCGTCGGCGAGGACCGGCAGCGCGATGGTCTCCGCCGTCGGCTCCTGGGTCGGGATCAGGGGGCGGGACGCCGTGACCGCCTTGAGCGCCAGCGCCGCGCCCGCCCCGATCGCCGCGCCGCCGGCGACGTCCGAGAACCAGTGCGCCCCGGTGTGCAGCCGCGAGTAGCCGACACCGGCCGCGAGCGGCACGAGCGCGGCCCCCGCCGCGGGCGACTCCAGCGCGACCCCGGCGGCGAACGCGACGGCGCTCGCGGTGTGCCCGGACGGGAACGACGGCGAGGTGGGCGAGCGGTCGAGCCGCCGTGAGACAGGGATGGACGTGAGCGCCGGGCGCTGGCCGCCGACCAGCCGCTTGCCGACCACGTTGGCGACCAGGCTGGCCAGACCGAGCGACGCGAGCCCGCGCGCCGCCGCCTTCGGCTTGCCGATGGCGACCAGCAGCCCGGCGACAGCGAACCAGAGCTTGCCGTGGTCGGCGGCCCCGGTGAACAGCCGCCAGAACGCGTCGGCGCCCACTCCGGTGCGGCGGGCGTTGATGCGGCGGGCGACGGCCTCGTCGGCACGGGCGATGCGGCGCGGGAGCGGCGGGCGGCGGCGGGATGCGGGCATGCCCCCACCGTATCCCCCGCCATTCGCGGCGGGTGCGCGGCGGCCGGCGTCTCGGCGGTAGGATCGTCGTCGTGAGCACGCACCTGACCGCACAGAACACGACCGCAGCCGATCGTCCCGTCGTCGACGACGAGAACGGCGGCCTCGTCCGCAGCCTCAGCGCGACCCTCCCGAAGGCGCTCGGCAACCTGATCGCCACGCTCGTGGTGCTCGTCACGCTCGTGCTCGGCATCTGGAGCCTCGTCGCCACCTGGAGCGGCAACCCGGGCGCCGCGCTCCCGTTCTTCCAGATGGTCGTCGCCGGCACCGTGGTGAGCCTCAACGCGATCTACGCGCGCCGCACCTTCAGCTACGTGATCACGCTGATCGGCGCCATCCTCTGGCTCTGGGTGTCGGTCACCCCGTTCCAGCCGTTCTGGATGGTGCTCCTCCAGTCGCTGACCGTCACGCTCATGCTCGCCGGCGTCGTGTTCTCGACCGCGGCCGTCGCGCTCAGCAAGAAGCCCCGCTTCTGAGTTCCGAGCAGACGCCGGATACCAAGGAGCCCGACGATACGACCCTGGCGCGCCGGCGCCACTTCGTCGACCTCAGCCCGCTGAGGGAGTCCCCCGCGTTCGCGCGGCTGTGGCTCGGCGGCGCGATCTCGGGCATCGGCGGCCAGATGACGGTCGTCGCGGTCGGTCTGCACATCTACGACCTCACCCACTCGACCCTCGCCGTCTCCCTCGTCGCGCTGTTCGCGCTGGGTCCGATGATCGTGTTCGGGCTGTACGGCGGCGTGCTCGCCGACGCCTTCGACCGCAGGACGGTCGCGCTCGTCACGGCGATCGTCGCGTGGGCGTCCACCGCCGGCATCGCGCTGTTCGCCTGGTTCGACGTGCAGGTGGTCTGGCCGCTGTACGTGCTGACGACGGTCAACGCGGTCGCGACCGTGATGATCGGCGGCACCAGGCAGGCGATCACGCCGCGGCTGCTGCCCGCGCGGCTGCTGCCGGCGGCGAGCGCGCTCGGCGGCATCGGGATGGGCGTCATGGTGACCGTCGGCCCCGCCCTGGCGGGCCTGCTGGTCGCGAGCGTCGGCATCCCGTGGACGTACACGATCGACGTCCTGCTGTTCACCGCGGCCTTCCTCGGCATCTTCACCCTGCCGTCGATCGTGCCGGAGGGCGAACGGCAGAGCGCCGGCCTCTCCTCCGTGCTGGAAGGGCTGCGCTTCCTGCGCACCGCCCCGAACCTCAGCATGACCTTCGTGCTGGACGTGATCGCCATGACCTTCGGCCAGCCGCGTGCGCTCTTCCCCGCGGTCGGCGCGCTGCTGATCGGCGGCGGCCCGGTCACCGTCGGCATCCTGACCGCCGCCGGCGCTGTCGGGACGCTGCTCTCCAGCGTGTTCTCCGGCCGGCTCGGCCACGTCCGCTGGCAGGGCAGGGCCGTCGAGCGCGCCATCATCGTCTACGGAGCGGCCATCCTCGGCTTCGGCATCGTGCTCGCGGTGGTCGCGGCCACCGGCACGACGGGAGGCGGCGCCTCGATCGCCGACGCGAACCTCCCGGCCCTGGTGCTCGCGACGCTGCTGCTGGCGGCCTCCGGCGCGGCGGACAACGTCAGCTCGATCTTCCGCATGACCATCCTGCAGGCGTCAGCGCCGGACGTGATGCGCGGGCGGCTGCAGGGCGTGTTCACCGTCGTCGTCACCGGCGGCCCGCGGCTCGGCGACCTCTACGTCGGACTGCTCGCCCTGACCGGCGCCCTCTGGTTCCCGCCGCTGCTTGGCGGGCTGGTGATCGTGGTGCTCGTCGCGACGATCGTGCGCGTCCAGGGCGCCTTCCGCCGCTACGACGCGCTCGCCCCCACCCCGTGACCCGCGTCCGCGCACCGGGTGGCGGCGCTCAGCGCGGGTGGATGCGGCGGGCCAGCCGCGGGTAGTCGACGACCACACCGTCCTCGTCCACGGTCAGGTCGGCGGTGAACCCCGAGCCGACGCTGCGGTAGCGGACGACGCTGCGCCCGGAGGCGGGATCGAACGGCTCCGCCGCGCTGTACGCCTGCCTGCTGGCGGTGACGGCGAGAGACGGCAGGTCCACCCACGCCATCGTCAGCTCGGTCTCCTCCAGCCCGTCGCGGGCGCCGAGGCGCAGGATCGGCATGGTGTTCGTCACCGGGCAGAGCGCGAGGTCGCAGTCCAGCGCGCCGTCGAGGGACGCGGGATCGGCGACGCCCGGCTCCGGCATCGGCTCGCCGTGGTACTCCGTGTCGCCGTGCGCGAAGGACTCCGCGCTCCAGCGGCCGTGACCGTCCCGCTCCAGCACCAGCCAGCGCGTGAAGCCGCGCCCGGCGACGGAGACCGAGAGCCGCGAGGTCACCCAGTCCGGCCCGGTCTCGAGCGCCCAGCTGGTGACGTAGTCGGTCGTGCGCGAGGTGCCGAGCGCGTCCAGCCGGTCGCTCGCGAGCGTGAGCACCGCCGCCTCGAGACGCTCCGGATCCTCGTCGCCCAGCCACTCGACGTGACGCACTGCTCCGCGCATCCCGCTCACCTCCGCTCCAGGACGCCGCGCACGTACGCGGCCTGACCGACGTGCTGCAGGTCGTCGGAGATGACGCTGACCAGCCGGACGCCGAGCGTCACCGGCGGATCCCAGGACCGGTCGACGACCCTGGCCAGGTCGTCGTCGGTCAGGCCGCCGAGGTACTCCACGGTGCGCGCGTGCACCGCAGCGTGGTAGCCCGCCAGGTCGCCCGCACTCACGCCGGCGAGCGCGGCGACGTCGGACGAGCTGTGGCCGTATCCGGTGTCCGCCGGGTCGAACGGCAGCGCGAAGCGCTCCGCCCAGCCCTCCGCCGTCCAGGCCTGCTCGCGGCCGGCGACCTCCGAGACATGGTCGTCCTGGATGCGGGTCAGGTGCCAGACCAGCCAGGCGATGGAGTTGGCGTCCGGGTCCAGGCGCGCGGCGAGCGTCTCCGCATCCAGCCCGCGCACGGTGTGCCGGACGGTCGCGGCGATCCGCCCGAAGGCGTCCGTCAGAAGGTCGGTGGCTGCGGTCACGAGTCCTCCCCTGTCCTCTTCCCGAAACGATACGCTCACGCCATGCAGACAGCGACGACCATCCTGATCGCCATCGCCGCCCTGACCACCGCCGCGGCCGGCGGGGTCTACCTGGGCTTCAGCGCCCTGGTGATGCCCGCGCTCGCCCGGTCGCGGGACGGCGCGGGCGCGGCCGCGGCGATGAACCGCATCAACGTGCTCGCGCCGCGCTCGTCGTTCCTGATCGCGTTCCTGGGCTCCGCGCTCGCGTGCGTCGCCGCCGGCGTGCTGGTGCTCGGCCGGCTGCCGGCGCTCGACGCGCTCCTCGCGCTGCTCGGGGCGGTGCTCGGGGTGGCCGGCTTCGCGATCACGGCCGCCGTGAACATCCCGCTGAACAACCGGCTCGCTGCCTCGGGCGACGACGCGGCGGCGTTCGCCGCGTTCGAGCGGCCGTGGCGGCGGGCGAACTCTGCGCGCGGAGCGGTGTCGCTCGTCGGCGCGGCCTCGCTCGTCGCCGCGCTCGCGGTCTGAATCAGGCGGCGGCGAGCGGTACGGGTGCCGCGGGACCGACGTACCGCGCGGACGGCCGCACGATCTTCCCGTCGGCGGCCTGCTCCAGGATGTGCGCGCTCCAGCCCACCACCCTCGCCGCGGCGAACGTGGCCGTGAACATCGGGCGGTCGACGCCGCACAGCTCCATCACGACGCCCGCGTAGAACTCGACGTTGGTGTGCAGCTCGCGGCCGGGCTTCAGCTCGGCCAGCAGCTCCTGGACGCGCCGCTCTACCGTCACCGCGAAGTCGACGCGCGGGCCGCCGAATCCCTCGGCCACCTCGCGCAGCATCCGCGAGCGCGGGTCCTCGGTGCGGTAGACGGCGTGGCCGAAGCCCATCACCCGGCCGCCCGAGGTCACCGCGTCGGTGACCCACGCGTCGATGCGGTCGGGCGTCCCGATCGCATCCAGCGTCTCCAGGGCGCGGCTCGGCGCCCCGCCGTGCAGCGGGCCGGAGAGCGCTCCGAGCGCACCGCCGACCGCCGCGGCGACGTCGGCGCCGGTGGACGCGATGACCCGGGCGGTGAAGGTGGACGCGTTGAAGCCGTGGTCGATGGCCGCGGTCATGTAGGCGCTGAGCGCGTGCTCGCGGGCGGCGTCCGGCTCCGTTCCGGTGAGCAGCCAGAGGTAGTTCGCGACGTGACCGAGATCGTCGCGCGGCTCGCGCGGCTGCTCTCCCCGCGCGAGCGTGTGCAGCGTCGCGAGCAGCACCGGCGTCACGGCGGCGATGCGGACGGCGTCGGCCAGCCGGGCGTCCTCGTCCTCGTCGTAGACCGGGCGCGCACCGTCGGCGGCCGCGACCGCGGCGAGCGCCATCCGCAGCCCGGCGAGGGCATCGTCCGCGGCGAGCCGGGCGATGGCGGGGAGCAGCTCGCGCACCGCGTCCGGGAGGCGCCGGGCCGCGGCGACCCGGGTGCGGAACGCCGACAGCTGCTCGGCGTCCGGCAGGTCGCCGAACAGCAGCAGGTACCACGCCTCCTCGAACGTCCGCTCGCGCGCGAGGTCGATCGCCGAGTACTGGCGGTAGTGGTAGAAGCCCTCGTGCCCGCGCACGTCGCCGAGCCGAGTGTTCGCGGCGACGACGTTCGTGAGCCCACGCGGGACGTCGATCAAGGTGTCGTTCATGCGGTCCATGTGGGTAGTATCGACGTGGATTTTTCGTGAGTCAACGTTGATTGGATCAATATGGACGTGCTCCCTCGCCTCACCGCGGAGCAGACCGCCGAGCGGCTCGGCGTCAAGCTCGAGACGCTGTACGCCTACGTGGCGCGCGGGCGGCTGGCGCGCGAGCGGACCGCGGACGGGTCGACGTTCGACCCGCTCGAGGTCGAGCGCTTCGCCGCCTCCCGGCGACGCCGGCCGGTTCCGGCCGGCCGGCCCTCGGAGGGACGGCCGCTCATGGTCATCGACACCGACTTCGCGCTGATCGAGGACGGCGACCTGTCCTTCCGCGGCCGGCCGGCCGAGGAGCTGGCCGGGGAGCCGTTCGAGACCGTCGCACGCTGGGCGCTCACCGGCCGCTGGGACGCAGGGGCGCGGTTCTCCTCCGGCCCCGGGCTCGACGCGGCACGCGCGGTCGCGGCCGCGCTGCCTCCGGCCGCGGGCGACCGCGACCGGCAGCTCGTGGCGGTGACCGCGCTGGCCGCCGCCGACCCGCTGCGGACCTCGCTCGACCCGGCGGACGTCGCCGGTGCGGCCGAACGACTGGTCGCCGGGATGGTGGCGGCGCTCCCGGGCGGGGAGGCGGACGAGCGGAACGGGGCGGCCTCCGTGTCCCCCGCGTCGCTCGCGGAACGGCTGTGGACGACGCTCTCGGCGTCGCCCTCCCGACCGCTGGGCCTGCGCGCCCTGAACGCCGCCCTCGTGCTGCTGCTCGACCACGACCTCGCCGTGTCCACCCTCGCGGCGCGCGCCGCCGCGTCGGCCAGGGCGACGCCGTACGCGGTCGTGGTCGCCGGCCTCGGCGCGCTCGACTCCCCGCTGCACGGCAACGCCAGCCGCGCCGCCCAACGGCTGCTCGCGCGCGTGCTCGCCGGCGACGAGCCGGCGCGCGCCGTGGCCGACGCGGTGGTCGACGGCCGCGGGCCGCTTCCCGGCTTCGGCCAGCCGCTGTACCCGGCGGGCGACCCGCGCGCGCGGATCCTGCTCGGGATGCTCGCGGAGGATCCCGCCGCGGCCCCCGTCGTCGACGCCGTTGCCCGGGTGTCGGCCGTGATGAGCGACCGCACCGGCGCGCGGCCGAACGTGGACCTCGCCCTCGCCGCCCTCTCGCTGGCCTCCGGGATGCGCGACGACGCGGGCGAGGTGCTGTTCGCGACCGCCCGCTCGGTCGGCTGGATCGTGCACGCCATCGCCGAGTACGCCGAGCGCCCCCTGCGCCTGCGCCCCGTCGGCCGCTACGCCGGCCCCTCCGCCTAACCCCGCCCCGCGCGCCCCCCGCCCCGCAGGCCCGCGAGCACAGGAAAAACGTCGCGGTCCGGCCGGGCTCGCGCCGGTTTTCCTGTGCTCGGCGGCCCGCTGTGGGGCGGGTGGGGGCGGGTGGGGCTAGCGCCGGAGGGCGCGGCGGGCGAGGGAGTTGCCGAGGAACTGGGCGGCCTGCACGAGGACCACGATGGTGAGGACCGCGATCCACGTCACCACCCAGTTGTAGCGCTGGTAACCGTAGGAGATCGCGAAGTCGCCGAGGCCGCCGCCGCCCAGGCTGCCGGCCACGGCCGACAGGTCCACGATCGCGACGAACACGAACGTGTAGCCAAGGATGAGCGGGCCGAGCGCCTCCGGGATGAGCAGCGTGAGGATGATCCGCAGCGGGCTCGATCCCATCGCGCGGGCCGCCTCGATGACGCCGGGATCGATCGTCACGAGGTTCTGCTCCACGATCCGGGACAGGCCGAACGTCGCCGCGATCGTCATCGGGAAGATCGCCGCCGGGGTGCCGAGGAACGTCCCGAGCACGAACTGCGTCAGCGGGGCGACCGCCGTCATGAAGATGATGAACGGGATCGGCCGGATGAAGTTCACCAGCACGTTGAGCACCGCCGAGAGCGGCCGGTTCTCGAGCAGACCGCCCGCACGCGTCGTGTAGAGCAGGACGCCGAGGGCGAGACCCAGGATGCCGCCGAGGACGAGCGTGGCGAGCACCATCCAGAGCGTCTGCCCGATGGATGTCCAGTACACCGGCCACAGTGTCGACCAGTCGGTCACGCGGCCACCTCCTCCACCTCGGTGACGGTCCGCAGCTCCTCGATCAGCGCGTCCACCGCCGCCGGCTCGCCGACCAGCTCGAGCGTGAGGCTGCCGAAGGAGCGGCCCTGCAGCGCGGAGATGCCGCCGTAGACGATCTCGAACCGCACGCCGTGCCGCCCGACCGCGTCCGAGAGCACGGAGCCGAGCCGGCCGTCGTCGTGGATGCGCGCCGACACGATCCGGCCCGCGTGCTTGCCGCGCAGCCGCTCGATGTCCGCGGCGCCCGGCTGGTTGCGCAGCACGGTGCCGACGAAGCGCTGCGCGGTCGGGGTCTGCGGGTCGGAGAACACGTCGAAGACGCTGCCGGTCTCGATCACCCGGCCGCCGTCGAGCACCGCGACCTTGTCCGCGATCGAGCGCACCACCTCCATCTCGTGGGTGATCACCACGATCGTGATGCCGAGCTCGTCGTTCACGCGCTTGAGCAGCGCGAGCACGTCGGCCGTGGTCTCCGGGTCCAGGGCGCTGGTCGCCTCGTCGGCGAGCAGGATAGACGGGTTGGTCGCGAGCGCCCTGGCGATGCCGACGCGCTGCTTCTGGCCGCCGGAGAGCTGGTCGGGATACGACCAGGCCTTCTCGGTGAGGCCGACGAAGGCGAGCAGCTCGGCGACGCGCTGCTTGCGCTTGTCCGCCGGCCAGCCGGCCACCGTCAGCGGGTAGGCGATGTTGCCGAAGACGGTGCGCGACCGGAACAGGTTGAACTGCTGGAAGATCATGCCGATGCCGGCCCGGACGCCGCGCAGCTCGCGCTCGCGCAGCGTCGTCAGGTCGCGGCCGTCGACGATGACGGACCCGGAGGTCGGATGCTCGAGGGCGTTGATGAGCCGCAGCAGCGTGCTCTTGCCCGCACCCGAGTAGCCGATGATCCCGAAGATCTCGCCGCGCTCGATCGTCAGGTCGAGGTCCTCGACCGCCGCGACCGCGGCGTCACCCGAGCGGTAGCTCTTGGTGACGCCGCGGAACTCGATGTGAGGTGCCACGCGCCTACTTCGCCGCCTCGATCGTCTTCTTCAGGTCGTCGAGGATGCCGATCAGGTCGGACTGCGACTTCTCGACGATCACCGCGGTGTTCTTGGAGTCCGCGAGCACCGCGTCCTCGACCGCCTTGGTGTGGTAGAGCTCCGCGATCTTGAGGTAGGTCTTGTTGTCCTTGTCCTTCTCGCGGGCGACGAACGCGTTGATGTACGGCTCGGCCGCGGCGGCCTTGGGGTCGTCCTGGAAGAGCGGGGACTTCGGGTCGAGGCCCGCGGTCAGCGCGAAGTTGTTGTTCACGATCGCGGCGGCGGCGGAGTCCAGCGCCGGGGCGGTCTGGGCGGCGTCCACCGGGATGACCGTGACGCGGGACGCGGACGCGTCGATGTCCGCCGGGGTGGCGAGGGTGTTGCCGCCGTTCTTCAGCTTCAGCAGCCCGGCCTTCTGCAGCACCAGCAGGGCGCGCGCCTGGTTGGTGGGGTCGTTCGGGATGGCGACCTGCGCGCCCTTCGGGATCGACTCCAGCGAGGTGTACTTCTTCGAGTACAGCGGCAGCGGCACGACGAGCGTGGACGCGATCGGGACCAGGTTCTGCTTGGCCTGGACGTCGTAGTTCGCGAGGAACTGCAGGTGCTGGAACAGGTTCAGGTCGAGCTGGCCGTCCGCGAGCGCCGGGTTGGCCTGCGTGTAGTCGCGGAAGCCGACCACCTGGATGTCGATGCCCTCCTTCGCCGCCTCCCGCTTGAGGATCGGCCAGTACGGCGCCGCCTGCTCGGTGGTCCCGATCTTGACGGTGACGCGCTTGCCCGCCGCCTCCGACGATCCGGTTCCGCTCAGGTTCACGGCGACGAGCACGACGGCGACGATCACGACGACGAGCGCGATCGCGATCCCGACGATCCAGCCGGTCTTGGACTTCTTCGGCTTCTCGGGGAGCGACGGGACGGGCGGGGTGACGTCGGACATGGCTGTGCCTCTCGTGAAGGGGTGGGAGATGCCGGCGGACGGTTGGCGGCCCTTCGAGAATTGCAAGCGTTCCGGCACGGGTCAAAACGCGTTCCGAAATGTGACGCGCGCGCGTACTGTGAGCCGCATCCCTCCGCGAGGGGCACGTCGTCGTCGCTTTCGCGTCGCGAGAGCGGCAACGATGTGCCCCTCGCGGCCGGCAGCGAGAAGGAGATGAGATGGGCGCGATCGACGACGACGACATCAGCACGAGCATGCCCGGCGGCGGAGAAGGCCCCGCGGACGGCGGCGCCAACCCCGGCGGACACGACGGCGGAGCCGACGGCTCGGCCGGCGGCGAAGGCCCCGCCGACGGCGGCGCCAACCCCGGCGGACACGACGGCGGAGCCGACGGGTCCGCTTGATGGCGACGGAGAAGCGCGGGCCGGGCGACCGGCCCGCGCTTTCGCGCTGCACGACGCTCGACGCCGAGACGTTCGCGCGTGAGCGCTGGGGCCGGCTGCCCCTGTTCACGCCGGCCGCCGCGCTCGGCCAGGACTTCTCCGACCTGTTCGGCCCGGACGATGTCGACGCGCTGGTCTCCTCCCGCGCGCTGCGCACGCCGTTCGTGCGGATGGCGAAGGAGGGCGACGTGCTCTCCCCCGGCCGGTTCACGGGCCCGGGCGGCTTCGGCGCAGAGATCGGCGACCAGCTGGACGCCGACAAGGTGCTCGCCGAGTTCGGCGCGGGCGCCACTCTCGTGCTGCAGGGCCTGCACCGCACCTGGCCGCCGATCGCGGAGTTCTCCCGGCGCCTCGCCGAGGAGCTCGGGCATCCGTGTCAGGTGAACGCCTACATCACGCCGGCATCCTCGCGCGGTTTCGACCCGCACTACGACGTGCACGACGTGTTCGTGCTGCAGATCGCCGGCGAGAAGCACTGGCGCATCCACGAGCCGGTCCACACGGACCCGTTGCGCGACCAGCCCTGGAGCGACCACCGGGAGGCGGTCGCCGCCCGCGCGCGGGAGACGCCGGCGATCGACGAGGTGTTCCGCCCGGGCGACGCGCTCTACCTGCCGCGCGGCTGGATCCACGCGGCGGAGGCGCTGGGCGGCGTCTCGGTGCACCTGACGATCGGCGTCGCCGCCTACACGCGCGACGAGATCGTGCGCGCCGCCATCGCACGTGCCGCGGACACGGCTGCCCTGCGCGCCTCGCTGCCGCTCGGCTTCGACCCGGACGACTCCGATGCGCTCGCGCCGATCGTCGCGGACGCCCTGGACACCCTGCGCGCGGCGCTCGACGATCCCGGGATGCGGGACGCCGTGGTCGACAGCGTCTCCGCGCGCCTCGCCCGCCGCCGCGCCTCCGACATCCGCCCGGAGCCGGTGCGGCCGCTTGCCACCATCGCGGCGGCCGGCGCCCTCACGGCGGAGTCCGTCGTGGTGCTGCGGGACGGACTCCGCGCGGTGCAGGTCCTGGACGCGGACTCGGACGCGGTGTCCGTGCGGCTGCCGGCCAAGACCGTGACGTTCCCGGTCGCCGCCGCCGCCGCGATCGACCGGCTGCTGGACGGCCGCCCCGTGCGCGTCGGCGACCTGCCGGAGCTGGACGAGGCGTCCGCGGTGGTGGTCGCCCGGCGGCTGCTGCGCGAGGGGATCGTGGTGGTCGAGCGGCCGTGACGACGACCGATCCCGGCACCTGGCTCCCGTGCAGCGACCGCGCGCGCGAGCGCGGCGACCCGCTGCCCGGGACCGCGGGGCGCGGCGACCGCTGGCTGCTGGTGGAGCTGGAGAGCGCGTGGGGCAGGCACGCGTTCTTCGACTCGGCGCTCGACTCTGCGCTCGGGGCCGCGATCGTCGCGCGCGCCGAGGCGGCGGGCATCCGGCCGCTCGCGATCCGGCGCACGCGGCTGCGCGCGGACGAGCGCCGGGCGCAGTCGAGCTGGCGCTGGGCGCTCGTGGACGCACGTCCCGGCCGCGCGTCGATCCGCTGGGGCGTCGCCGACGACCCGGCGGAGCTGCTGTCGCTGCCCCTGGTCGGCAGCGCGGGCACGCCCTCCGACCGGCCGGTGTTCGCGGTCTGCACGCACGCCAGGCACGACCAGTGCTGCGCGGTGCGCGGCCGCCCGGTCGTGGAGGCGCTCGCGCGCAGCCACCCCGAGGAGACCTGGGAGTGCTCGCACCTCGGCGGCGACCGGTTCGCCGCCACGATGGTCCTCTTCCCGCACGGCCTGCTCTACGGGGCGGTCCCGGCCGCGGAGGCGGACGGCATCGTCGCCGCCTTCGCGGAGGACCGCATCGAGCCGCGCTACCTGCGCGGCCGCACCTCCCTCAGCACGGTCGCGCAGGCGGCCGAGGCGTTCGCCAGGGACGCCTCCGGCGACACCCGGATCGACGCCTACCGGGTCATCGCCGAGCGCCCGCATCCGCACGGCTGGACGGTCGAGCTCGACCACCGCGGCGAGTCGGTCGTGGTGGAGGTGGGCGAGCGCCTCTCCGAGCCGCTGCTCAGCACCTGCGCGGCGACGCTCGCGCACCCCGTCCGCGAGTTCGTCCCCGTCGCCGTCCACTGACCGCGCGCCCACCCTCCGCGCGGCCCCAGCGGTCAGAGGGTGAGGACGGCGGCGACCATCGCGTGGTCGGAGACCGGTGCGTCCTTGCGGGCGGTCGCGTTCTCGGTGATGGACGGCAGCGCGCTCGCGCCGGGGATGGTCGTCACCGACTGCACGGCGGGCCGCAGCGCCGTCGAGACGAAGATGTGGTCGATCAGCTCGCCGGTCCCCCGGAACACGCGGCTGAAGCGCTTCTCCGGCGGGATGAGCGGAGCCAGGTTGAGCAGCCGCCAGCCGTCTCCCCGGTCCGGCTGGGTCTCGCCGGAGGTGCCGATCTCCGACCCGGGAGGACCGTTCACGATCTGGGTGGTCGCGGCCTCGACGCCGTCGTTGAAGTCGCCCATCACGAACAGCCGGCGCTCCGCGCCGTGACCGTCGAGCAGCGCGTCGGCGAACGTGCGCACCGCCGCGGCCTCCGCCGCTCTGCGCAGCAGCGCGTACGCCGCGTAGCGGGCGCGCTCGTCCTCGTCGTGCGGCTGGAAGCCGCCGCCGGGGAAGCTGAGCAGCTTCGACTTGAGGTGCACCGACACCAGGTCGGCGTCGCCGCCCCCTGTGGTCACCCGCAGCCGCAGCGCCCCGCGCCCCATCGCGGTCAGCCGGGCACCGTCGTCGCCGGTGGGCACGCCGTGCAGCCGCGCGGGGATGTCGGAGTACTGCTCGGTCTCCACGACCGGCAGCCGGGTGAGGAAGCCGACCCGGATCGGGTGCGCTGCCTCGAAGTGCGTCGACAGCTCGCCGGTCCAGCCGGGGCCGAGCTCGGTCAGCAGGGCGTCGAGCGCCGCGGGGTCGCCGACCTCCTGGGTCGCGACAACGTCCGCGCCGGAGGAGCGGATGGTGGCGGCGAGCAGCTGGACCTTGTGGTCGAACACGGACTGCGTGTCCGGCCCGAACGGGGTCCCGGCGGGGAAGAAGTTCTCGAGATTCCAGGTCGCGACGGTGAGCACGGTGCGCCTCCTCGGCTCCGCGGCGCCCGGCCGGCGCCGACGGCGACAGTGTGCGCGCGTGCGGGTGGGGCGGCATCCGTGCCGGCACGGATTCGCGCCGGCACGGACGCGCGGCTCAGGCCTCCTGCGGCTGCTGCGTCGACTGCAGGATGCGGACCATGTTGCCGGAGGGGTCGCGGAAGGCGCAGTCGCGGGGTCCCCACGGCTGGTCCTTCGGCTCCTGGAGCACCTCGGCGCCGGACGCGCGGACGCGCTCGAACACCTCGTCGAGGTCGTCCTCGGTGTTGAAGACCACGTTGGTGAGCACGCCCTTGGTGACGAGCTCCTGGATGCTGTCGCCGTCCGACTGCGAGCGTCCCGCGTACGGGTCGGAGAGGACGATCTGGGTGCCGCCGCCCGCGGCGCCGAGCGTGATCCAGTGGTGGCCGCCGGAGGCGACGTCGTTGAGAACGTCGAGGCCGAGGGCGTCGCGGTAGAACGCGAGCGCCGCCTCGGGGTCGGTCACGGTGATGTGCGAGTACTGAAGCGAAAGGGTCATGGCATCAGCCTAGGAATCCGCGGCCGCGCGCGCTTCTCCAAAACTGCTCGGATCGCGATTCACGACGCGGCGGGACGCGACCGCACCGGCCGGGTGCGCTGCTTGGCGATGCAGTTCGGCATCGCCTCGACCGCGGCGTGCTCCCTGGCCCGGTAGCTGGTGGGGCTCTCCCCCACCACCTCGGCGAACTTCGAGCTGAACGAGCCGAGCGAGGTACAGCCGACGGCCATGCACGCGTCGGTCACGCTCATCCCCTCGCGCAGCAGCGCCATCGCGCGCTCGATCCTGCGCGTCATCAGGTAGCTGTACGGCGTCTCGCCGTACGCGGCGCGGAACCGCCGCGAGAAGTGCGACGGCGACATGAACGCGCCGGCGGCGAGCGTCGGCACGTCGAGCGGCTGCGCGTACTCGCGGTCCATGAAGTCCCGCGCACGGCGCAGCGTCGTCAGCTCCGCGATCTCTTCCGGTGACACGGGTCCACCGTATCCCGGTTCAGGCCGGCTCGACCAGACGGATGAAGGCGCTGAGCTCGCCCACCCCGTCCGGCGTGGTGGGCAGGAACTCGGTGAGCAGCGGCGAGTGCACGAGGTACGCGGCCCACTTGGCGCGCGAGACCGCGACGTTGAGCCGGTTCTTCATCAGCAGGAACGACATCCCCCGCGGCACGTCGGCGGCAGAGGACGCGGCGAGGCTGACGATCGCGATCGCCGCCTCCTGGCCCTGGAACTTGTCGACCGTGCCCACCCGGACGTCGCGGAAGCCCGCCGCGTCGAGCGCCGCGCGCACCTCCGCCAGCTGGGCGTTGTAGGGCGTGACCACGATCACGTCGGCGCCGCGTAGCGGGTCGTCGTCGCGCCCGGTCTCGGGATCCGTCCACGAGCGGCCGATCAGCCCGCGCACCAGCTCGACGACCACATCGGCCTCCTCGGGCGACGCGGTCGCGTTGCCGGTGTGCAGCACCGGGACCGGGTGCAGCCCGGGCTCGACGCCGCCCAGCTCGCGCTCGGCGGCGCCCGCGTGGGCGCGCAGCCGGCCCTCGTAGGAGAGCGTGGAGACCGCGGAGGCGAGCGCGGGATGCATCCGCCGGGTCTCGGCGAGGAAGTAGCCGTACTCGGGCGGCAGCACGTCGTGGCCGTCGCTCACCCAGCCGAGCGCGGACCCGTCGACGGGCTCGGGATGCCGCCCCTGGCTCACCTGCGGAAGCTGCTGCGGGTCGCCGAGCAGCAGCAGGGAGCGGGCGGCGACGCCGACCGCGATCGTGGACGCGAGCGAGAACTGGCCCGCCTCGTCGATCACGAGCAGGTCGAGGCTCTCGCGCGGCACCCTGGCCGGGTTGGCGAAGTCCCAGGCGGTACCGCCCAGGACGAAGCCGCTCGCCTCCCGCTCGCCAGCGAACTCCAGGTGGCCGTTCCTGCGCAGGGCGGTGAAGGCGACCCCGTCGCCCGCGCCGCTCGGCACCTTGCCGACGAGCGCCGGGTCCAGCCCGGTCCTCACGACGCGCTCGAGCAGGTTCTCGACGACCGCGTGCGACTGCGCGACCACCCCGACGCGCCAGCCGTGCTCGGCGACCAGCCGCGCGATCACGTGCGCTCCGAGGTACGACTTGCCGGTGCCGGGAGGGCCCTGCACGGCGAGGTAGGACGCGTCGAGGTCGAGCAGGCTCGCGGTGACCGCGTCGATGCGACCGCTGCCGTCCTCGGCTCCCTCCGGCGCGAGCCGGCCCGACCGGGTGCGCGGCGGCGTGCGCCGCAGCAGGTCGACGGTCGCGTTCCGCGGCCAGCCGTCCGCCCTGCGGGCGTCGAGCAGCGCCGACCCCCACTCCCGGATCGCCTCCGCGAGCGGCCGGGTGTTGGGCGGCGGCGCCGGGGTGAGCGCGGTGGGCAGGTGCCGGTAGGCCGGCACGTCCTCGGGCAATGTCTCCCGCACCAGCACCGAGCCGTCGGCGGTGACGTCGACGACGGGCACCGAGCGCACGGTGCGCGAACCGGGCTGCGAGCGCAGCATCCGGAACGGGCCGGGGTACTCGTAGAGCAGGAACGGCCCGGAGCTCTCGCTCACCCGGATCGCGCTGCCCGCGCCCCACTGCCCGGTCAGCAGCAGCTCGCGGCGCTCCACGCGCTGGCCCTCGTCGAGGTACCAGTCACGGACGACGGTCGCCGTCTCGACGACCAGCACGTCCCTGGTGTCCGCCCACTCCTCGATCGGCTGGATGAGCCGGGCGAAGTGCGACTGCCAGAAACTCTTCTGCTCGCGCCGGTGGAAGTCGATCGCGGCGGCGGCGAGCGCCATCGCCTCGCGGTCCGGCGTGCGGTGCGGATCGAGCGGATCGCCGGCGAAGCCGAGCAGGCCGGCGCGCAGCGGCGACTCCTCCGGCGCGACCTCCGGCTCCTCGGCGGGCGCGGCGCCGATCGGGACGCCGTTCTCGGTCGCGCGGTCGATCAGCCAGTCGCGCAGCCGCAGCGTGGAGACGCAGTCGTAGCGGTTGTAGTCGCCGATCGCATCCAGCATCGGCTGCGCCTCCTCCGGCCGGCCGAGCGCCAGCAGGTCGCGCGCGTTCGCGTACTCCGTGATGGAGTCCGCGCCGTTGGTCACCGCGCTCTCACGCAGCTCGTCGCCCATGTAGAGCGGCTCGAGCTTCTTGATGGAGTAGGACCGCGACCCGACCCGGACGGACTTGCGCACCAGCGGGTAGAGATCGACCATCACGTTGTCGCGCAGCAGCCCGTCCACCTCCTCCTCGCCGACGCCGTGCCGGGCGGCGAGGGCGAGCAAGTGGGTCTGCTCGTAGGCCGCGTAGTGGTAGATGTGCATGCGCGGGTACCGGGCGCGCCGCTCGCGCACCCAGGCGAGGAAGTCCTCCAGGGCCGTGCGCTCCGCGGCGAAGTCGTGCGCCCAGAACGCCGTGAACCGGGCCTCCTGGTCCACGATGCCGAACAGGTAGTCGAGCCCCCAGCGTTCCCCCGCGCCCTCGGTGTAGAGCGGGTCGCCCTCGAAGTCGAAGAAGATGTCGCCGGGGTCCGGCTCTGGCAGCACGGCGAGCACGGGCGCGTTGAACACGCGCACCGGCGGCGGCGACCCCGGCTGCGCCTGCAGCTGCAGCCGGGCCTGCTCGCGGAGCCCGTCGAGCGTCCCCTCGGGGATGCCGTCGACCGGCCCGGTGGACGCGGCGAGCGCGTCGATGGTCGTGATGCCGGCGGCGAACAGGTGCTCGCGCTGGGTGACGCGCATCCCCGCGACCAGCAGCACGTCTCGTGCAGCCTGGATCTCCGCATCGCACGTGTCGCAGCGGCCGCACACGGTGAAGCGCGGATCGCCCCACGCGACCGGTCCCGGATCGGCCACGTGCTCGTCGATGATCGCCAGCAGCCGCGCCCTGCGCTTGCGGTACACCGGCTCGATGTCGCTGAGCCGGTGCTCGCTCACCGAGCCGTCGCCGAGCAGCAGCTCGACCGTGCCGTCCACGTCGACGCCGACGCGGCGCAGCTGCTCGGCGTAGGCGGCCAGCTGCAGCAGGGCCGTAACGCGCGCGCTGCGGGCGAGCTTCGAGTCCTGGACGCGGTAGCGGCCGTCGGGGAGCCGGACGACGAAGTCAGCGAAACCGACGAACGCGCCGTCGAAGAACGTCGCCTGGAACACCACCTCGGAGGCCCGCTCGAACGCGTCGGCCGTCTGCCGCACCGCGCCCGCGAGCGCGTCGGCGGTCAGCTGCTCCGGCCGCGGGATCTCGGCGACGCCCTCCCCGAACCGCTCGCGGTAGCGCTCGAGGATGTGGTGCTCGTGCTCGTCGCCGAGGCGCGAGGACCGC
This sequence comes from Leifsonia sp., assembly GCF_051955155.1. NCBI lineage: Bacteria > Bacillati > Actinomycetota > Actinomycetes > Micrococcales > Microbacteriaceae > Leifsonia > Leifsonia sp. Next base: position 22,010 of record NZ_JBQCGZ010000100.1, on the reverse strand, counting down.
ACGTACATCGGGTCCTCGATCTCCTCCGTCTTCTCGAGCCTGCCGAGCTTGACGTCGAGGGAGCGCAGGAACGCGAACTCGCACTTCGAGGCCTCGGTGAGGTCGCTCGCGCTCGTGACGATGACGCCGTCCAGCAGGAACACGCGGCGCTCCCTTCCCGCGCCACCGTGCGGCGCTCCCCCCACGCTACCGACCGCCACCGACACGGCCGCCCGCACGGCCGCGAGTGCGCCCTCCGGTCACGACTGCGCGTGCGCGCGCAGCAGCACACGTTCCCGCAGGGCGCAGTCGCGTGCGTGCGGGCGGGCGGGGTCAGGCTTTGGCGGCGGCCTTCACGGCGCGCTTGTGCTCGCGCACCTTGGCGAGCGAGCCCGCGTCGACGATGTCGGCGACCGAGCGGTACCCGTCCGCGCCGTAGTCGCCGGCGGCCTCCCGCCAGCCGGGCGCCGTCAGGCCCTTCTGCTTGCCGAGCAGCGCCAGGAAGATCCTGGCCTTCTGGTCGCCGAAGCCGGGGAGCGCCTTCAGCCGGCGCAGCACCTCGGCGCCGTCCGGCTCCCCGCGCGTCCAGATCGCGGAGGCGTCGCCGTCCCAGTCCGAGACGATCGCGGCGGCGAGCGCCTGAACGCGTCCGCCCATCGAGCCGGGGAAGCGGTGCACCGCCGGCGGCTGCTTCATCACCTCGGCGAGCCGGTCGGGGTCCATCGCGGCGACGCCGGCCGGGTCGAGCGAGCCGAGCCGGTCGCGCAGCTTCGCCGGACCGGCGAACGCCGTCTCCATCGCCACCTGCTGGTCGAGCAGCATCCCGACGAGCAGGGCGAACGAGGAGGTGTCGAGCAGGGCATCCGCCTCGGGATCCCCGGTGATGTTCAGAGCCATGCCCTCATGCTGCCATCGCGGTCAGACGAGGAGCAACAGCACCCCGGCGACGACGGACAGCGCCGCCAGCAGCAGCGCGACGCCGAGCAGGACGCCGTGCACGATCAGGAACGGGGTGGCCCTGCCCGCGGCATCCCGCGCCCGCGCGTCGTTGCGCACCCTGGCGAAGAACCGCGGCCACGCGACGACGTTGAACAGCGCGTTCAGGAACAGGACGATCGCAGCGAAGATGCTCATGGTCATCCCAGCGTAGGCGACGCCGGGGAGCCGAACCGCTCGGCCAGGAGGTCGAGCAGCGCCCGCGCCGCCGCGCCCGGTCGCGGCCGGGCGATCACGCTGAGCGGCCAGAGCACCTCGGGGGCGAGCGGCACCGTGACCGTCCCCGCGGCCGGGATGACCGTCAGCTCGGGCAGCGCGGCGACACCGAGCCCGGCGGCGACGAAGCGCGGGATCTCGCCGAGGTCCGCGAGCTCGGTCGGCACCTGGCGGGTGAGGCCCTCCGCCGCGAACGCGCGGTCCAGCCGCACCCGGTTGCCGAAGCCCTCGCGCGCATCCACCCAGGGCTCGTCGGCGAGGCGCGCCAGCGACACCGACGACGCTCCGGCCAGCGGATGCCCGGCCGGCAGGATCGCGACGAACGGGGACTGCGCCAGCGGGAGCGTCAGCACGCCGGGGACGCGGTCGGGCAGGCCGAGGAAGGCGACGTCGATCCTGCCCTGCCGCACGTCCTCGGCGAGCCCGGTCGAGCCGCTCGGCGACGGACCGAGCCGGAGGTCGACGAGCGGGTGCCTGCGGTGGAACTCGCCCATGATCCCCGGCAGGTCGATCGTCGTGAGGTTCGTGAAGATGCCGACGCGCACCGTTCCGCGCAGCTCGCCGTCGCCCGCGGCCGCCTGACGCATGCGCTCCAGAGCGTCGATGCCCGCCCTGGCCTCCTCCAGGGCCGCGCGTCCCGCGTCGGTCAGCCGGACGCCGTGCGGGTCGCGCTCGAACAGCGCGGCGCCGAGCTCGCGCTCCAGCGCCCTGATGCCCGCCGACACGGTCGACTGGGCGGCGAACACGCGCTCGGCCGCGCGCGTGAAGTTGCGCTCGTCCGCGACGGCGACGAAGTACTCCAGCTGTCGGGTGTCCACGGTTGCAATCGTATCTATCGATCGCACCCATCAACACCATCCGTTGGACTCGATCGCACTCCCGGCGCAGGATGATGGACATGACGAACACACTGGATCGCGAGACGATCTCCCCCGCCTCCCGTCGCCCCTGGCGGCTGCGGCACGGCGCCGGCTTCTGGGTGATCGCCGCCGCGTTCCTCGCGGTGATGGCGTTCTCCACCATCCCCACTCCCCTCTACGCGCTGTACCAGGCGCGGGACGGCTTCCCCACCTGGGTGGTCACGGTCGTCTTCGCCGCGTACGCGGTCGGCGTGATCGCCAGCCTGTTCCTGATCGGGCACCTCAGCGACTGGGCAGGGCGGCGGCGGATGGTGCTGGTCGCGATCCTGCTGGAGATCGTGGCGGCGGCGCTGTTCCTGGTCTGGAACGACGTCACCGGCCTCATCGTCGCTCGCCTGATCTCGGGCGTCGGCGTCGGCGCCCTGACGGCGAGCGCGACCGCCCACCTGGGCGAACTGCGCGCGGTCGCCCGGCCCGAGGAGGGACCGCGCCTGGCCGGGACCGTGTCCACCGTGGTCAACACCGGCGGCCTGGCCGTTGGCCCGCTGATCGGCGGCCTGTTCGCCGCGTTCCTGCCCGCTCCCCTGCTGCTGCCGTACGCGGTGTTCCTCGTGCTGCTCGCCGTCGCCGCCCTCGCCGTGGCGCTGGTGCCGGAGACGGTCGAGCGCGCGGAGGAGCGCCCGGCCTACCGCCCGCAGCGCGTGTCGCTCCCGGCCTCAGCGCGCGGCGCGTTCTCCGCGGCGGCCGTCGCGGCGTTCGCCGGCTTCGCGGTGTTCGGGCTCTTCACCTCGCTCGCGCCGAGCGTGCTCGCGGGAACCTACCACGTGCAATCGCACCTGGCCGCCGGGGCCGTGCCGTTCTCGGTGTTCGCGGCCTCCGCGCTCTCCCAGATCGTCTTCGCCCGGTTGCGCACCCGCAGCCAGCTCGTGCTCGCGCTGGTGCTCGTCGTCGCGGGCCTCGGCGGCCTCGCCACCGGCGTCCTGGGCGGTTCGCTCGCGGTCTTCGTCGTCAGCGGCGTGCTGGCCGGCGCGGCGGTCGGACTGCTCTTCCGCTCCGCCGTCGGCGTCGCCGCCTCGCTCGCGGAGCCGGAGCGCCGCGGCGAGGTGCTGGCCGCGATCTTCCTGGTCGCCTACGTCGGGCTCGCGCTGCCGGTGCTGCTGGTCGGCGTCGCGCTCATCGTCTGGCCGCTGGTGCCGGTGCTGGTCGTGTTCGTCGCCGTCGTCGGGGTGCTCTCGCTGCTCGCGGGACTCCGGATGCTGCGCTCGGCCGCATAGGCGTCGCGCGTCGGCCGCGCGCTCGGCCCCCGCGGGCACGGGTCGCGAGGCCGCACGCGGCGCGAGCGACCCTCGCTACTCCGCGGCGACGAGCTGCACGCGCAGGGAGTCCACGCGCGTCGCGATCACGTCGTCCGCCGCCCAGCGCTGGGCGAGCCGTGCGAGCACGGCGTCCAGTTCCTCCCTGGTCAGCCCGGTCGCCAGCACCAGCCGGACCACCAGTTCGGGACCGGTCAGCCGGCTCGCGGGGTCCCCCGCCACCAGCTCCACGTCGAGCACCCCGAGCTCCGACCCGAGGGACGCGCGGAACGCCGCGAGGACCTCGGGGTCCCTGTCGCTCGGCAGCCACGGCTGCCCCTGCGCGAGCGCCCAGACGGCCGGCCGGCGCAGCACGAACTCGGTCTCCGACGTCGGGTCGAGGACCACGAGCTCCGTGCCCTCGGACGCCGCCGCCAGCGCGGCCCGCGGACCCGCGGCCGGCACCGGCCGCGCCTGCGGGTTCCAGGTCTGCATGGCCGTGACCGACGAGAACACCGGCAGAACCGTGCGGCCATCGGGTCCGGCGACCGTCACGATCGACAGCTCCTGGGTCTTGTCCACCGTGAGCCCCGCGTCGCTGACCCCCTCGTCGCCCAGCTCGGCGACCAGCGGGATCAGCAGCCGCGACGTGCGCACGGCGTCGACGACCGCCTCCGGCCCGGCCTCCCCGGCGCGGAACGCCGCGAGCGCGCCGAGCAGCGGCAGCGGAGCGGAGCCGTCGTCGTCGCCGAACGGGTTGTCGTCGAACGCGCGCCCCGCCCAGGGCTGGCCGGCGGAGTCGGCGAGCGACGCCGCGAAACCGGCGAGCCGGCCCGCGCCGGTCTCGGTCGGGACGCCGTGGGCGCGCGGCGGGACGGCCTCGCCGGCCGCCCGGTCGTCCGCCGGGTCAGTCTCCGGCGACATCCAGCGCCTCCGGCAGGGTGAACGCGCCGGAGTACAGGGCCTTGCCGACGATCGCGCCCTCGAGGCCCTGCGGCACCAGCTCGCGCAGCGCGGCGATGTCGTCGAGGCTCGAGATGCCGCCGGAGGCGACCACCGGACGCGCGGTCCGGTCCATCACCTGGCGCAGCAGGTCGAGGTTCGGGCCCTTGAGCGTGCCGTCCTTGGTGACGTCGGTCACCACGTAGCGGGCGCAGCCGGCGTCCTCCAGCCGCTCCAGCACCTCCCACAGGTCGCCGCCCTCACGGGTCCAGCCGCGGGCCGCGAGGGTCGTGCCGCGCACGTCCAGCCCGACAGCGATCGCCTCGCCGAACCGGCCGATCACGTTGGCGGCCCACTCCGGGTTCTCCAGCGCGGCGGTGCCCAGGTTCACGCGCGTCGCGCCGATCTCCAGCGCCTGCTCCAGCGACTCGTCGTCGCGGATGCCGCCGGAGAGCTCGATCTTGACGCCCTTGGTCTGCCGGATCACCTTCTTCAGCAGCGAGCGGTTGCTGCCGCGCCCGAACGCCGCGTCCAGGTCCACCAGGTGGATCCACTCCGCACCGGCGTCCGCCCATTCGGCCGCCGCGTCCACCGGGTCGCCGTAGCTGGTCTCGCTGCCGGCCTCGCCCTGCGTGAGGCGCACCGCCTTGCCGTCGGCGACGTCGACCGCCGGCAGCAGGACGAGCCGGGGCGTCGTGTTGAATTCGCTCATGTGTTTCCTCGCTCTGGTCCGCGGCGCGGACGGGTGGGGCGTGAGACGGCTACAGGGAGCCGATCCAGTTGCGCAGCAGGCGCAGTCCGGCCTGGCCGGACTTCTCCGGGTGGAACTGCGTCGCGGTCAGCGGGCCGTTCTCCACCGCGGCGACGAAGGGGGCCCCGTGCTCGGCCCACGTCACGCGCGGCTTCGGGAACGGGCCGGTGACCTCCAGCGTCCAGTCCTGGACGGCGTAGGAGTGCACGAAGTAGAAGCGCTCGTCGCGGATGCCGTCGAACAGCACGGAATCCTCCGGCGCCTGCACCGTGTTCCAGCCCATGTGCGGGACGACGTCCGCCTTCAGCAGGTCGACCTGTCCCGGCCACTCGCCGAGGCCCTCGGCCTGGATGCCGTGCTCGACGCCGCGCTCGAACAGCACCTGCATCCCGACGCAGATGCCGAGCACCGGCCGCCCGCCCGCGAGCCGGCGGTCGATGACCTCATCGCCGTGCGAGGCGCGCAGCGCGTCGATCACCGCGGTGAACGCGCCGACGCCCGGCACCAGCAGGCCGTCCGCCTCCTGCGCTCGGCGCCGGTTGCCGGTGAGCTCGACGTTCGCGCCGGCCTCCTCGAGTGCCTTGACGGCCGAGTGGACGTTGCCGCTGCCGTAGTCGAAGACGACGACGTCGGGGGCGCTCACAGCGCGCCCTTGGTCGAGGGGATGCCGGACACCAGCGGGTCGAACGCCTTCGCCTGCCGGAACGCGCGCGCGAAGGCCTTGAACTCGGCCTCCGCGATGTGGTGCGGGTCGCGTCCGCCGACCACGGTGACGTGCGTGGTGATGGCGGCGTTGAAGGAGATCGCCTCGAAGACGTGACGCACCATCGACCCGGTGAAGTGGCCGCCGATCAGGTGCAGCTCGAAGCCGGCGGGCTCGCCGGTGTGCACGAGGTACGGGCGGCCGGAGATGTCGACGACGGCCTGCACCAGCGCCTCGTCCAGCGGGACGAGCGCGTCCCCGTACCGGGAGATGCCGGACTTGTCGCCGAGCGCCTGCCGGATGGCCTGGCCGAGCACGATGCCGACGTCCTCGACGGTGTGGTGCACGTCGATGTCGGTGTCGCCGGTCGCGCGGACGCGCAGGTCGGTGAGCGAGTGCTTGGCGAACGCGGTGAGCAGGTGGTCGTAGAACGGCACCGACGTGGAGATGTCGGAGGAGCCGGTCCCGTCGAGGTCGAGGCTCAGCTCGATGCTCGACTCGCTGGTCTCCCGCTGCAGCGTGGCGGTGCGATTCGTCATGACTGCGAGTTTACTGGGGCCGGGTTGGACGTCCGCTCCGCATCCACAGGCGCCGGGCGGCCGAGCGCGGCGAGGCCCTCGAGGAAGGCGGTCGTCTCCGCCTCGGTGCCCGCGGTCACGCGCAGGTGGTTCGGGATGCCGACGTCGCGGATGAGGATGCCGCGCTCCAGCAGCGCCTCGAACACCGCGTGCGGGTCGGCGACGTTCCCGAACAGGACGAAGTTGCTCCCGCTGCGGTGCGGCGTGTAGCCGAGCCGGGCCAGTTCGGAGACGAGCCGGTCGCGCTGCGAGCGGATCTCGCCGACCATCGCCAGCATCTCGTCCGCGTGCGCGAGCGCGCCGAGGGCGGCCGCCTGCGTGATGGCGGACAGGTGGTACGGCAGGCGGACGAGCCGCAGCGCGTCGACGACGGCGGGGTCGGCGGCGAGGTAGCCGACGCGGGCGCCCGCGAACGCGAACGCCTTGCTCATGGTGCGGGAGATCAGCAGGCGCGGGCGGCCGGGCAGCAGCGTGAGCGCGGACGGCTCGCCCTCCGGCATGAACTCCGCGTACGCCTCGTCGACGATCACGATGCCGCGGGCGGCGTCGTACGCGGCCTCGATGGTGGCGAGGGACAGCGGCGTGCCGGTCGGGTTGTTCGGCGAGCACAGGATCACGATGTCCGGGTCGAGCCGCGCGATCTGCTCGGCCGCCGTCTCGGGGCTGAGTTCGAACCCGGCGTCGCGGCGCGCGGCGATCCAGTCCGTCCCGGTGCCCGAGGCGAGCAGCGGGTACATGGAGTACGTGGGCGCGAAGCCGAGGAGGCTTCGGCCGGGGCCGCCGAACGCCTGCAGGATGTGCTGCAGGACCTCGTTGGATCCGTTGGCCGCCCAGATGTTCTCGGCGGTGAGCCCGTGGCCGAGGTAGCCGGCGAAGGCCGTCCGCAGCTCGGTGAACTCGCGGTCGGGGTACCGGTTGACCCCGCCGATCGCGGCGGCGACCCGCGCGACGATGTCGGCGGCGACGTCCTCGGGAACCGGATGCGTGTTCTCGTTCACGTTCAGCGCGACGGGGACGACCTTCTGCGGCGCACCGTACGGGGTGCGACCGCGCAGGTCGTCGCGGATCGGGAGATCGGAGAGAGAGGTCACCGTTCCATGGTAGTCAGCGCCGCCCCCGCGTTACGCCGCGCTCCCCCACCGGCTCGCGAGGGGCGAGTCGTCGTCGCTTCCGGACCGCGAAAGCGACAAGTACGTGCCCCTCGGCGCCTTCCGGCCGGGCAGCGCGCTCAGTGCGCGTACTGCGTCGGGATGGCGAGGTCCTGGCCGGGCGAGACCACCGCGGAGTCCAGGCCGTTGAGGGTGACGAGCGCGGCGATCACGTCGCGCGGGTCGGCGTTGGGGGCGATGCGCTCGGCGACGGTCCAGAGGGAGTCGCCGGACTCGACAGTGACGTGCTGGAAGGAGACGTGCGTGCGGTCGCCGGAGGCGGCGGCTCCGCCACCGTTGAGCGCGAAGACGAAGGCGCCGATGACGATCGGCAGGGCGACGAGCGCGGTGAGGACCGCGCGGCCGCGGCGGGTGAGGCGCAGCCGGACGCGTGCGCCGGACGGCTGGGCGGTGGTGCGGGCCGGAGCGGCATCCGCGGCGGAGAGAAACGCTGCGTCGATGACCGCCCCGTGGCTGAGCGCTGTGCTGCTCATGGTCGTGACCTCCTCAGGCCTCTTGCGAAGCTTTGTTCCGAATGTATCTTCGAATGTTCGAAACCGCAAGAGCGAGGCCGCGAAGGAATTCCGCATGAATTTCGAGACACACTCGAACACATGTTTGTTCTGCCGCTGCATCGTGGATACAGTTTCGATTGTCTGGGGTTCAGGTAACCAGGCACCACCGACATTCGGGTCCGCCGGGTGCGGCGACGGTCACGAAGGGACGAGCGTGTCGAACGAGAATCAGGCTCCGCGGGGCACCAGGAGGCGCAAGAACCTCAGCGAGAAGCAGCTCGCGATCCTCGACGTGATCCAGCGCTCGGTCAGCCAGCGCGGCTATCCGCCGAGCATGCGCGAGATCGGCGACGCCGTCGGCCTCTCCTCCCTGTCCTCCGTCACCCACCAGCTGAACCAGCTCGAGCTGAGCGGCTACCTGCGCCGCGACCCCAACCGCCCGCGCGCCCTCGAGATCCTGATCGACCTGCCGTCCGCCCCCACTCCGGACTTCGAGAACCAGACCCCGGTCGGCGACGCCGCGATGGTCCCTCTGGTCGGCCGCATCGCCGCCGGCGTGCCGATCACCGCCGAGCAGCAGGTGGACGAGGTCTTCCCGCTCCCCCGTCAGCTGGTCGGGAACGGCGAGCTGTTCATGCTCAAGGTGGTCGGCGAGTCGATGATCGACGCGGCCATCTGCGACGGCGACTGGGTGGTCGTCCGCGCGCAGAACACGGCCGAGAACGGGGACATCGTCGCCGCCATGCTCGACGAGGAGGCGACGGTCAAGGTGTTCCGCCAGCGCGACGGCCACACCTGGCTGCTGCCCCGCAACTCCAACTTCGAGCCCATCCTCGGCGACTACGCCCAGGTCCTCGGCAAAGTCGTGGCCGTCCTCCGCGCCGTCTAGCAGTCGAGTACGCAGGAAGTCCGGATCTGAATCGGTTCAGGTCCGGACTTTCTGCGTACTCGCCCGCGTCAGGCCCAGCCGAGGTCGTGGAGGCGGGCGTCGGTGAGGCCGAAGTAGTGGCCGATTTCATGGACGAGGGTGACGCGCACCCGGCCGCGCAGCTCCTCGACGGTGGAGCAGCTGGCCTCGAGGTTGTTGCGGAACAGCGTGATCCGGTCCGGCAGCTCGCCGAAGCCGTACACCCCGCGCCGCGTTAGCGGGTGCCCGCTGTACAGCCCGAACAGCCGCGGCCTCGCGCCCGCCGGCTGGTCCTGGATCAGGATGGCGACGTTCTCCAGCGGCCGGACCATGTCCTCCGGCAGCGCGTCGAACACCTCGCCCACCAGCGCCTCGAACTCGGCGTCCGTGATCCGCACCATGCGTCCATCCTGACGCACGGCGCGGATCACGGCACGCGTGGAACGCGCGGAGGTCAGACCTGCGCGCCCGCCGTCGCCCGCACGCCCCGCGTCGCCTCGACGATGTTGCGCAGCGACGCCACCGTCTCGTCGTAGCCGCGCGTCTTCAGGCCGCAGTCCGGGTTCACCCAGAGCTGACGGCCGGGGATCGCGCTGAGCGCCGTCTGCAGCAGCTCGGTCACCTCGGCGACCGACGGCACGCGCGGCGAGTGGATGTCGTACACGCCGGGGCCGATGCCGTGCTCGAAGCCCGAGCGCTGGATGTCATGCACGACCTCCATGCGGCTGCGCGCCGCCTCGATGCTCGTGACATCGGCGTCCAGGTTCCTGATCGCGTCGATCACGACGCCGAACTCCGAGTAACAGAGGTGGGTGTGGATCTGCGTGGCGTCCGCGACACCGGAGGTCGCGAGCCGGAACGAGCCGACCGACCACTCCAGGTACTCGGGCTGCGCCGCACGCTTGAGCGGCAGCAGCTCGCGCAGCGCCGGCTCGTCCACCTGGACGACGCGGATGCCCGCCGCCTCCAGGTCGGCGATCTCGTCGCGCAGCGCGAGCGCGACCTGCCGCGCGGTCTCGCCGAGCGGCTGGTCGTCGCGCACGAACGACCACGCGAGGATCGTGACCGGCCCGGTCAGCATCCCCTTGACCGGCTTCGCCGTGAGCGACTGCGTGTACGTCGACCAGTCCACCGTGATCGGCTTGGGCCGCGAGACGTCGCCCCACAGGATGGAGGGACGCGTGCAGCGGGACCCGTACGACTGCACCCAGCCGTTCTTCGTCACCGCGAAGCCGGCCAGGTTCTCGGCGAAGTACTGCACCATGGCGTTGCGCTCCGGCTCGCCGTGCACGATGACGTCGATCCCGATCTCCTCCTGGAGGTCGACGACCCGCTTGATCTCCGCCTGCATCCGGCCGAGGTACTCCGCCTCGCTCAGCGCGCCGGCGGCGAGCTGGGCCCGTGCCCGGCGGATGTCGGAGGTCTGCGGGAACGACCCGATCGTCGTCGTCGGCAGGAACGGCAGGCCGAGCGCCTGCTCCTGCGCCGCCAGCCGGTCCTCATAGTGGCCGCGGCGGAAGTCGGCGCGGGTGAGCGCGGCCTCGCGCTCGCGCACCGCCGGCACGCGCACGCCGGGCGCGCCCGCGCGGTCGGCCAGCGCCGCCGTCGCCGCGCTCAGCTCCGGCTGGATGGCCTCGTGGCCGTCGACCAGCCCGCGGGCGAGCGTCGCGACCTGGGCGACCTTCTGATCGGCGAAGGCGAGCCAGCTCACCAGCCGGGAATCGAGCTCCGGCTCGTCCTCGACGTCGTGCGGCACGTGCAGCAGGGACGTGGAGGTGGACACCGCGACGTCCGGGCTGAGCGACAGCAGCTCGGTGAGCGCGCCGAACGCGCCCTCCAGGTCGCCGCGCCAGATGTTGTGCCCGTCGATCACGCCGCCGACGATCGTCTTCCCGGCGAGCGCCTTCGCGGTCTCCGCGTCCAGCCCGCTCGGGATGCTGCCGCGCACCAGGTCGAGCGAGATGGCTTCCACCGGAGAGCCGGCGAGCACGGGGAGCGCGTCGTCCAGGCTGCCGTACGGCGCTGCCACGAACAGGCCGGGACGCTCGGCGGCGCCCCCCAGCTCCGCGTACGCGCGACGCGTGGCCGCCAGCACGGCGGCGCGCTCGTCCTCGATGCTCTCGCTCACCAGCGCGGGCTCGTCCAGCTGCACCCAGGGCGCGCCGGCGGCGGCGAGGCGGGCGAGCAGCTCCCGGTAGACCGGGAGCAGGTCGTCGAGCCGCGACAGCGGGCGGAAGGCCTCCGGCGCCTCGTCCGACGCCTTGCTGAGCAGCAGGAACGTGACGGGGCCGACGATGACCGGCCGCGTGACGAAGCCGGCCTCCCTCGCTTCCTCGAACTGGCGGACGATGCGGTCGGAGGCCAGGCGGAACCGGGTCTCCGGACCGATCTCCGGCACCAGGTAGTGGTAGTTGGAGTCGAACCACTTGGTCATCTCCAGCGGAGCGTTCTCGCCCTCGCCGCGCGCGATCGTGAAGTAGCCGGCGAGGTCGACGGAGCCGTCCGCGCCGACGAGGCCCGCGAAGCGGCTCGGCACGGCGCCGACCGCGACGGCGGCGTCGAGCACCTGGTCGTAGTAGCTGAAGGTCTCCGGGATGGCGGCGTCGTCGCGGCCGAGGCCGAGCACCGCGAGCCGCTCGCGGGTCGCCGCGCGCAGTGACGCCGCGGTCGCCTCCAGCTCGGCCTCGTCGATGCTCCCCGCCCAGAAGCTCTCGACGGCCTTCTTGAGCTCGCGGCGCCGCCCGATGCGCGGGTATCCGATGATCGTCCCGACCGGGAAGGCGGAGCGGGTGGTGGTGTCGGTCATGCTGGTTCGCTTTCGGTTGGGGTGGTGGAGGTGTCGGCGGCGACGGGCCCGATGCCCACGCGCTCGAGGACGGACAGCACGGCGGCGTGCTGGTTGAACGTGTAGAGGTGGAGGCCGGGGGCACCGCCGTCGAGCAGGCGCTGCGCGAGCCCAGCGGCCCAGGCGACGCCGATCTCGTGACGGCCCTCCTCCGTGGGCTCGACCTCCAGCTGGATGGCCAGGTCGCTCGGCAGGTCCTCGCCGCTGAGCTCCAGCATCCGGTTCAGGCGCGCGGGCGAGGTCACCGGCATGATGCCGGGCAGGATGGGGAACGTCACGCCCGCCTCCTTCGCGCGCTGGGCGAAGTGCAGGTAGTCCTCGGCGTGGAAGAACAGCTGTGTGATCCCGAGGTTCGCACCGGCCGCCTGCTTGGCGAGCAGAGCATCGATGTCCTGAGAGACCGAGCGCGACGCCGGGTGCCCGTTCGGGAACGCCGCGACGGCGATCTGCACGTGCTCGCGGTGTTCCAGCACCGTCCTGGCCGGCAGCCCGGGGACAGGGAGCTCGCCATAGGGGACGCGCTCGGCCTGCACCCGGTGGATGAGCTGGACGAGCTCGGCGGAGCTGCGGATGTCGCCCAGGCCTTCGTCCCCCGCCGCGAGCCCGGCGGGCGGGTCGCCGCGCACCGCGAGGAAGCGCCGGATCCCGGCGTCCAGGAACTCCCGGATCAGCCGGTTGGTCTCCTCGTGCGACGATCCGACGCACGTGAGGTGCGCCATCGGGCTCACGTCGGTGTTCTCGAGGATGTAGCGGAGCACGTCGAGGGAGGAACCGCGCGAGGATCCGTTCGCGCCGTAGGTCACCGAGATGAAGTCGGGACCGGCTGCGGCCAGACGGTCGATCGTCGCGGGCAGGGCGGCTGCGGCTCGCTCGGAGCGGGGCGGGTAGAGCTCGAACGAGAACCGCGCGGTGGTACAGCTCATGGCGTCCTCAGGTGGTCGATCAGCGGCACGGACTCCCGCCGTCCGGCCGGACGGCGGGGATTCAGTCAGCGGGTGCCGGGCTCGGCTGTCGCACCACGTCAGCGGTCGCCCGCTTCGCGTTGATACGGCACCCTAGCAACGCGGAAGGCCGGGCGGAAACCCCTCGTGTCATCTTCCGACACGTTGGGTCCGCCCGGCCTTCGTCCGGCGCCTGTTGCGGCGCGCTGCAGCGCGTGATCGCTACACGGCGAACGGCTCGAACGCCGCCTGGTACTCCGGCAGGATGCGCGCCTTCACGCGCGTCCCCTCCTCCACGTACGCCGTCTCCAGCACCCGTCCGCGCTCGTGCAGCGCGGAGATGAGGTCGCCGCGGTCGTACGGCACGACCAGCTCCACCTCGACGGACGGGTCCGGCAGCAGTCGCGCGATCGCCGCGAGCACCTCGTCGATGCCCTCGCCGGTGCGCGCGGACGCGAAGATCGCGCCCGGCTCCAGGCCGCGCAGCACCAGCCGGTCGTCCGCGGGGATCAGGTCGGCCTTGTTGAAGACCACGATCTCCGGGATGTCCCTGGCGCCGACCTCGCCGATCACGTCCCGCACGGTCGCGAGCTGCGACGCCGGGTCCGGGTGCGAGCCGTCGACGACGTGCAGGATCACGTCGCTGTCGGCCACCTCCTCCAGCGTCGAGCGGAACGCCTCGACGAGCTGGTGGGGCAGGTTGCGCACGAAGCCGACGGTGTCGGCCAGCGTGTAGAGCCGGCCGTCGGCCGTCACCGAGCGGCGCACCGTGGCGTCCAGCGTCGCGAACAGCGCGTTCTCGACCAGCACGCCGGCCTTCGTCACGCGGTTCAGCAGGCTGGACTTGCCGGCGTTGGTGTAGCCGGCGATCGCCACGGAGGGCACCGCGTTGCGGTTGCGGTTGGCGCGCTTGGCCTCGCGGGCGGGCTTGAACCCGGCGATCTGCTTGCGCAGCTTCGCCATCCGCGAGTGGATGCGGCGGCGGTCCAGCTCGATCTTCGTCTCACCGGGACCGCGCGAGCCCATTCCGGCTCCCGCGCCGCCGACCTGGCCACCGGCCTGCCGGGACATCGACTCGCCCCAGCCGCGCAGGCGAGGGAGCAGGTACTCCAGCTGCGCGAGCTCGACCTGCGCCTTGCCCTCACGGCTCTTGGCGTGCTGGCTGAAGATGTCCAGGATCACGGCCGTGCGGTCGATCACCTTGACCCGCACCACGTCCTCCAGCGCGCGGCGCTGGCTCGGGGCGAGCTCGGTGTCGGCGATCACGGTGTCGGCGCCGAGCGAGGCGACGATCCCCGCCAGCTCCTGCGCCTTCCCGCGGCCGAGGTACGTGCTCGGGTCGGGATGCGGACGGCGCTGCAGCAGCCCGTCCAGCACCGCGGCGCCGGCGGTCTCGGCGAGCGCCGCGAGCTCGCGCAGCGAGTTCTCGGCGTCCTGCAGGGAGCCCTGCGAGTAGACGCCGATCAGCACGACGTTCTCGAGCCGCAGCTGGCGGTACTCGACCTCGGTGACGTCCTCGAGCTCGGTCGAGAGGCCGGAGACGCGGCGCAGTGCCGCGCGCTCCTCCCTGTCGAACTGCTCGCCGTCGTGCAGGCCGCCGTCGGCGTCCTGCTCCTGCAGTGCCTGCGCCCGCCTGCCCTGCGTGTCCGCGCCGAACAGCGTCACCGCCGCCCGGCTGTCCTCGGTCGCCAGAACCCGCGCGACGACGTCGTCCGCGGTGTGTTCTTCGATGTTCGTTCGTTCGGTCATATATCGTCCCCGATCCGGGTCAACCCTAGTTTGTCTGTTCGTGTCTGTCCTGTACGGTCCTCTTATGGCTTCGGGAGATCACTACTTTTCCCCGGCGCCCGGGAGCGAACTGAATCTGCGGCCGTTCACCGCGCGCCTGGCGGGCCAGACGTACGAGCTGGTGACGGCCAACGGGATCTTCAGCCCCGAGCGCATCGATACGGGTACGCGAGTGCTCCTGGACCATGTGCCCTCCGCACCGCCCGGCGGTCAGTTCCTCGACCTCGGCTGCGGCTGGGGGCCGCTGGCTCTCACACTTGCTCTCGAATCCCCTCATGCGACCGTCTGGGCGGTCGACGTCAACACCCGAGCCCTGGATGTGGTGCGCAGGAACGCGCAGAAGCTCGGTCTCGACAATATCAACGCGGTGGCGCCGGAGGATGTTCCCGACGACGTCGCCTTCACGACGATCTGGTCGAATCCGCCCATCCGCGTCGGCAAGAACGAGCTGCACGCCATCCTGGAGCGCTGGCTGCCGCGGCTCGAGCCGGGTTCGGACGCGTGGCTCGTCGTGCAGCGGAACCTCGGCAGCGACTCGCTGCACCGCTGGATGGAGGCGACCTTCCCCGAGCTCACGACGACCCGCGCCGCGATCTCGAAGGGCTTCCGGGTGCTGCGCGCCCGTCGCGCCTCCTGACGACTCCCCGTCTTCGCTTCCGCAACTCCCCCGCCATCGCGTCCGGAGTTGTGCACGCTCGCGCACGGCGTGTTGCGTGAAGAACTCCGGAACGGATGGCGTGGTAGCGCTGCCGGTCAGGCGAGTTCGAGCGTGCCGGTGTAGACGAGCTCGGCGGGACCGGAGAGGGCGACGTGCTCGCCGTCCTCGGTCGGGAACATCCGCACGCCGACCGTGCCGCCCGGCACGTCGACGCGCCACTGGTCGGGCGCACCGGCGCCGGCCCAGTAGCGCACAGCGAGCGCCGCCGCGGCCGCACCCGTGCCGCAGGAGAGCGTCTCGCCGCTGCCGCGCTCGTGCACGCGCATCCGGATCCGGCCGATGCCGTCCTTCACGAGCGGCTCGTGCGGCACCACGAACTCGACGTTTGCACCGTGCTCCGGGGTCGGTTCGACGTGCGGGATGTAGCTGAGGTCCGCCGCCTCCAGCTCGGACTCGTCCGCCACAGCGACGACGACGTGCGGGTTGCCCATGTCGATGCCGAGGCCGGGACGCGCGACCGGCAGCTCCTTGGCGCGCACCAGGGGCTCGCCGCCGTCGAGCCGCCACCGGCCGAGGTCGACCTGGAACCCGGTGAGGTTGCGCTGCACATCGCGGACGCCGGAGCGCGTGCCGATCGGGAGGGTGTCGCCGTCGGCGAGCTGGACGAGCCCGGTCTCCAGCAGGAAGCGCACGTACACGCGGATGCCGTTGCCGCACATCTCCGCCGGCGAGCCGTCGGCGTTGTAGTAGTCCATGAACCACTCGGCGGCCTCGTCCTCCGCCAGCGCCTCCGCGCCCTCCGAGAGGTGCGTGGAGCGGACCGCGCGGATGACGCCGTCTGCGCCGACGCCGAAGTGCCGGTCGCAGATCTCGGCGATCTGGGCGGCGCTCAGCGGGTGCTGTCCGTCCGGGTCCGCGTACAGCACGAAGTCGTTCCCGGTCCCCTGACCCTTGGTGAAGTGGAGCGTCGCCATGCTCACAGCCTATCGAGCGCCGCGGCGACGAGGTCCGCGCGGTCGTAGTCGAGCCAGTGGATGCCGGGGTAGCGCTTGAACCAGCTGACCTGGCGGCGCGCGTAGCGGCGGGTGAGCTGCTGGGTCTGCGCGATCGCCTCCGCGCGGCCGAGCTCGCCGCGCAGCTCGCCGAGCGCCTGCGCGTAGCCGATGGCGCGGCTCGCGGTGACGCCGCGCTCCAGCCCGAGCGTCCGCAGCCGCTCGACCTCGTCGAGCAGGCCGTCCCGCCACATCCGCTCGACGCGCTCGTCGAGCCGGCGCACGAGCTGCTCGCGGGGCGCGGCGAGGCCGATCAGCGTCAGCGGTCGCCACGGCTGCGGCTCGTCGGGCAGGGCGCCGCTGACCGGCTCCCCGGTGATCTCCGCGACCTCGAGCGCCCGCACGATGCGCCTGCCGTTCGTCGAGCCGATGCGCCGCGCCGACTCCGGATCAACCTCGCGCAGGCGGCGGTAGAGCATCCCCGGCCCGACCGCGGCCAGCTCCGCCTCCAGGCGCGCCCGCACCGCGGGATCGGTGCCGGGGAACCGGAAGTCGAACACGACGCTCGAGACGTACAGGCCGGAGCCGCCGACCAGAATCGGCGTGGCGCCGCGTCCGCGGATCCCGTCCACGATCCGGCGCGCCTCCGGCTGGTACCAGGCGACGGTCGCCTCGTCGGTGACGTCGAGCACGTCGAAGAGGTGGTGCGGAATGCCGCGCCACTCGGACGGCGGCAGCTTCGCGGTGCCGATGTCCATGCCCCGGTAGAGCTGCATGGCGTCGGCGTTGACGATCTCCGCCTCGCCGCCGCGCCGCCGGATCGCCTCCGCCAGCCCGAGCGACAGCTCGGTCTTGCCCGTGCCGGTGGACCCGACGATCGCGACGATCCCGGGGCCGTCGGCGGGCGGCTCCTCCGCGGTCAGCGCTGCCCGTCCGTCGGGTCGTAGATCGGCATCGTCCCGACGCCGGGCGAGGTGAGCGGTTCGCGCGTGCGCAGGGTCGGCAGCCCGAGCGAGACGCGGCCGCCCTCCGCGGCCTGTCCCGACCCGTGCGCGGGGACCGCGCAGGACTCGGCCTCGGCCCGGTCCCAGGCGTCGCCGGCGCTCGTCCGGCGGACCACCAGGGGCGAGCCGTCGGAGTCGGCGATCAGGTAGTGCGGCGCGGCCTGGGTGATGCGGACCGTCACGATGTCGCCGGGTCGCGGCGCCTCCGCGCCCTCCGGCAGCTCGAAGTGCACCAGGCGGCTGTCGCGCGCGCGGCCGCTGAGGCGCCGGGTGTCGGCGTCCTTGCGGCCCTCGCCGTTGGCGACCAGCAGCTCGACCTCGCGGCCGACGAGCTTCTCGTTCTCCTCGAGCGAGATGCGCTCCTGCAGGGCGATGAGCCGGTCGTAGCGGTCCTGGACGATCTCCTTCGGCACCTGGTCGGCCATCGTCGCCGCGGGCGTCCCGGGCCGGATCGAGTACTGGAAGGTGAAGGCCGAGGCGAACCGGGCGGCCTCGACCACGCGCAGGGTCTCCTGGAAGTCCTCCTCCGTCTCGCCGGGGAAGCCGACGATGATGTCGGTGCTGATCGCGGCGTCCGGCAGCTTGGCGCGCACCCGGTCGAGGATGCCGAGGAACTTCTCCGAGCGGTAGGACCGGCGCATGGCGCGCAGGATGCGGTCGGAGCCGGACTGCAGCGGCATGTGCAGCTGCGGCATGACGTTCGGGGTCTCCGCCATCGCGTCGATCACGTCGTCGGTGAACGCCGCCGGGTGCGGGCTGGTGAAGCGGATGCGCTCGAGCCCGCGGATCTCGCCCGCGGCGCGCAGCAGCTTGCTGAACGCCTGGCGGTCGCCGAACTCGACGCCGTAGGAGTTGACGTTCTGGCCGAGCAGGGTGACCTCGATCGCGCCGTCGTCGACCAGCGCCTGGATCTCGGCCAGGATGTCGCCGGGGCGGCGGTCCTTCTCCTTGCCGCGCAGCGACGGGACGATGCAGAAGGTGCAGGTGTTGTTGCAGCCGACCGAGATCGACACCCAGCCCGAGTACGAGGAGTCGCGCTTGGTGGGGAGCGTGGAGGGGAAGGTCTCCAGCGACTCGAGGATCTCGATCTCGGCGGCGTCGTTGTGCCGCGCGCGCTCGAGCAGGCTGGGAAGCGAGCCCATGTTGTGCGTGCCGAAGACGACGTCCACCCACGGCGCCTTCTCCAGGATGACGTTCTTGTCCTTCTGGGCGAGGCAGCCGCCGACGGCGATCTGCATCCCTTCGTGGCGGCGCTTCACCCCGGCGAGGTGGCCGAGATTGCCGTAGAGCTTGTTGTCCGCGTTCTCGCGCACGGCGCACGTGTTGATGACGACGATGTCCGGCTCCGCACCGTCGGCGGGCACGTAACCGGCCGCCTCCAGGGAACCGCTCAGCCGCTCGGAGTCGTGCACGTTCATCTGGCACCCGAACGTGCGCACCTCGTACGTCCGGGGCCGCCCGTCCGGCGCGACCGCCGCGGAGGACGGCTCGATGACGCTGCGCTGTTCGATGATGCTCATGATGCGGACAATTCTACGTTCGCCTTTCCGCGCGCACGAACCGGGATCGCCCCCAGCCGCACGCGCCGCTCCCCGCCACCCGCGGGGACGCTACTCGAAGCGCACGCCGCGACGGCGACGCGTCGCGAAGGCGGCGTCCATCGCCTGGCGCACGACGCCGGACCCGTAGCCCTTGCGTGCGAGGAAGCCGTGCAGGCGACGCCGCGCGGTCTCGTCGTCGTATGACGCGAGCTGTCCGATCCGCTTGATCGCGAGCTCGGTCGCCATCTCCAGCTCGTCCTCGTCCTCGATGTCGGCGAGAGCAGCCTCGATCAGCTCCGGCGCGATGTGCCTGCGCTTGAGGTCGAGTTCGATCGCCGAGCGGCCGAGGCCCTTCCTGCTGTGCTGGGTGAACGCCAGGCTGGTCGCGAGCGACGCGTCGTCGATCACACCGAGAGCCTCCAGCCGATCCAGCTCGGGACCGAAGACCTCCGGCTCGATGTCGCGCTTGCGGAGCACCTGCTCGAGTTCCCACCGGGACATGCCGCGCCGGGCGAGCTGACGGATGGTGACCGCGTTCGCCTTGCGGCTCAGCCGTTCGCTCTCCTCGTCCGTCGGCCCGGGCGCCGCGGTCTCAGCCGTCTCGGCAGCGCCGCCCGCGCCGGCGTCCTCGCCCCACGTGTTGTTCCAGCGCGGGCCGCGGCCGGCCGGATGCCCGCTCGCCACCTCCCCGCGCTGCCGTCCGCGCGGAGCGGACGCGGCAGCGTCGTCGCGGTCGGAGGCTCCCGAGACACCCGTGCCTGCGCCCCCGCCGAACGGCAGTTCCGCAACCGGCCGCGGTGAGGACGCGCGCCTGGCGCCGCGTGCCGCACCGGCCGCCGCTCCCGAGCCCGAGCCGGCACCCGCCGCGCGACGCAGCGGCGTGACCGGCGCGAGACGCTCGTCGGCGTCGGAGCCCGGGGCGGACGCACCAACGGCGTCCTCCCCCGGGTCTCCCTGTGACCCGGACGGGAACCTCACGACCATGAAGACCTCCTCGTGCGCGTCACCCGGTTCATCAGGCGCCCTTGCGGGCCTGCAGCTTCTCCTCGATCGAGCCGACCGGCGCGGCGGTCTCCGCCACGGCGTTCGGGTCGGGGACGATGCCGAGCTTGATCTTGATCTTGGTCTCGATCTCGGCGGCGATGTCCGGGTTGGCGATGAGGAAGTTGCGCGAGTTCTCCTTGCCCTGACCGAGCTGGTCGCCCTCGTACGTGTACCAGGCGCCGGACTTCTTCACGAGACCGTGCTCCACACCGAAGTCGAGCAGGCTGCCCTCGCGGGAGATGCCGACGCCGTAGAGGATGTCGAACTCGGCCTGCTTGAAGGGCGGAGCCATCTTGTTCTTGACCACCTTGACGCGCGTGCGGTTGCCGACCGCGTCGGTGCCGTCCTTGAGCGTCTCGATGCGACGGATGTCGAGCCGGACGGACGCGTAGAACTTGAGCGCCTTACCACCGGCGGTGGTCTCGGGGCTGCCGAAGAACACACCGACCTTTTCGCGGAGCTGGTTGATGAAGATCATCGTGGTGTTGGTGGAGCTCAGCGCACCGGTCAGCTTGCGCAGCGCCTGCGACATGAGGCGGGCCTGCAGACCGACGTGCGCGTCGCCCATCTCGCCTTCGATCTCGGCGCGGGGCACGAGCGCCGCGACGGAGTCGATGACGATGAGGTCGATGGAGCCGGACCGCACGAGCATGTCGGCGATCTCGAGCGCCTGCTCACCGGTGTCCGGCTGGGAGACGAGGAGCGCGTCGATGTCGACGCCGAGCTTGCGGGCGTACTCCGGGTCGAGCGCGTGCTCGGCGTCGATGAACGCCGCGATGCCGCCGGCCCGCTGGGCGTTGGCGATGGCGTGCAGCGTCAGCGTGGTCTTACCCGAGGACTCCGGGCCGTAGATCTCGACGATGCGGCCACGCGGCAGACCGCCGATGCCGAGCGCGACATCCAGCGCGATCGACCCGGTCGGGACGATCTCGACGGGCGCGCGCTCGTCGCTGCCCAGTCGCATGACCGAGCCTTTTCCGAACTGACGGTCGATCTGCGCGAGTGCGGTCTCGAGCGCCTTCTCGCGGTCTGCGGGTGATGGCATTGCGGTTCTCCTTCGTGGGCTTCGCTGACGAGTTCGACTGTATGGGGAACGTCCGACACCCGAAGAGCCGGATGCCCGATTCGTGGACAACTCGTTTTCGATTGCCGCTGTGCAGGAGTCTACTCAGTTTCCGAACATATCTTCGAGACATTTCGGACGGCGTGTCGGCCCGATCAGCGCTTCGGCGCCGGCTTCCCGGCCCCGTACCAGTGCGATTGCGGGACGCCCATCTCCTTGCAGAGCGCGAGCCAGACCTCGCGCGGCGGGATGCCGGCGTCGATCGCGGCCTTCCCCGTCCGGCCGCCGAGCTCGGGGAGCACGAGGTCGGACAGCAGCGCCTGTCCGTAGCCGCCGCCGAACTCGTCGGCCATCGCGCGCTGGAACTCGCTGAGCTTCATGAAACCACCTCGGACGGACGAACGCCCCGCACGAGGCGGGGCGTTCGCGAGCTTGTTATCGGAATCAGCGGGCGACGAGGTTCGCGTCGAGAGCCGAGACGAACTCGTCGGGGACGGTGTCCGGGATGACCGGCTCGATGCCCTCGAGCACGGCGATGCGGTCGCCGACCTCGCGCATGATGACCGACACCGGCGTGTCCAGCGCCTCGGCGACCGACGCGAGGATCTCGCTGGACGCCTCCTTCTGTCCCCGCTCGACCTCGCTGAGGTAGCCGAGGGCGACACTCGCCTTGCTGGCGACCTGGCGCAGCGTGCGCCCCTTCTGCAGGCGGAAGTCCCTGAGCACGTCGCCGATTTCCTGACGTACAAGAATCATTCGGAGCCTCCTTCTCTACCCTGCCGACGAATCGGTGGATGCCAATGTACCGCATCCGTGTCCCACACGATATCGGTGACGACTGGGCTTTTGTTGTTAATGCCGATGGGTGTAACGGGACCGTAACAGTGGGTATTCCCGCGTCACTCCGCGGTCCCCGGCGCCGCGTTCCGCAGCTCGGCCAGAGCCTCCGCGACCGCGCGCTCGACGGTCTGCTCGCGGATGGCAGCGCGGTCGCCGGCGAGCGCGAGCTCGACCGCGCGCGTCCCCGCGGCCGACGAGATGCCGATGTAGACCGTTCCGACGGCCCGACCGCCTTGCGGGTCGGGACCGGCGACGCCGGTCGTCGCGACCCCGAGGTCGGCGGCCCTGCCGCCGACGGCCAGGCGCGCGCGGACGCCGGACGCGAGCTGGCGCGCCACCTCCGGGTGCACGGGCCCCTGCGCCGCCAGCAGCTCGGCGTCGACGCCGAGCAGGGTGTGCTTGAGCTC
>NZ_JBQCGZ010000099.1:0-3152 GCF_051955155.1 Leifsonia sp. | reverse complement strand
GGCCCCGTCTCCGGCGGGCCGTCAGGCGGGAGAGGAGCGCGGGTGCCGAGTACGACGCTGGCCGACATCGCCGAGCGCGCGGGGATCTCCGCTGCGGCGGTCTCGCTCGCGCTCAACGGCAAGAAGGGCGTCTCCGAGGAGACCCGGGCCCGCGTCCTCGCGATCGCCAAGGAGTCCGGCTACCGCATCAACCGCCTCGGCCGCGCCCTCCGCCAGTCGCGGGCGGGCGCCGTCGGCCTCTACCTCCCGGAATCCGCCGTCCACTTCGGCTACTACACCGAGACCACGCTCGGGCTGACGGAACGGCTGCACGAGGCGGACCTGTCGCTGCTGATCGTGCCGAGCACGCCGACCAGCCCGCGCATCGAGTCGTTCCCGCCCGTCGACGGCTTCATCCTCATCGAACCGCACGCCGACGACGAGGGCGCCGCGATGATCCTCGGTCAGGAGCTCCCCGTCGTCACAGGCGACTCCCCGCCGCCCGGGTTCCCGGACCCGTGGGGGATCGTGGAGTCGCCGAACACCCGGACGACCCGGGAAGTGCTCGACCGGTTCGTCGCGAACGGGTCGGCTCAGCCGGGCCTTCTGCTGGTGGAGCAGGTGTCCGCCTGGGCGCAGGAGCTGGAAGCGGCCTACCGCGCCTGGTGCGCTGAGCGCCGCCTGGAGCCCCGGGTGCTGCTGACGACCATCCACGAGGAGAACGGTGTGCTCGCTCGGCGCCTCGGGGACTGGATGGTGCGGGAGGGCGTCGACGCCGTCTTCGTCGGCGCGGACGGCGTCGCGGTGCGCATCGCGGGGCTGCTGCGTACCCTCGGTCGGCGGCCAGGCATCGACATCAAGCTCGTCTCGGGCGTCGACAGCCTGATCATGGAGTTCCACACGCCGCCGATCACGGCCGTCGACCTCCAGCCGCGCGAGTTCGGTCGTGCCTGCGGAGAGCTGCTGCTCGAACTGATGGCGGGCGACCGCCCCGCGGAGACCGTCCACCGCGGCCTCGATGCCGTGCTCCGGGTCCGCGACTCGGGCTGAGCGCGGCGCGCCCGGGCGTCAGACCTTCGAGCGCCAGTCGTCCTCGTCCTCGTCGTCGTCCAGGCCGGCGGCGCTGCGGATGACGGGGATGCTCATCGTCTCCGTCGGCGGCCCGACGACCGTGGCCTCGTCGCGACGGTGCCGGAGGATGTCGTTGATGTAGGAGGTCAGCGCCTCCGCAAGCGGGACATCCCGCCCCTCGTTCTGCGACATGAACCAGCGGTGCTCGAGCAGCTGGTGGAACACCTCCGCCGGCTCGAGCTTGCCCTTCAGGTCGGAGGGGATGGCTCGGACGACCGGCTCGAAGACGCGCAGGAGCCACTCGTGCGCCATCGCCTCCTCGTCGAGGCCCTGCTTGCCCAGCGTCGCCGAATACGAGTCGAGGTCGTTCAGCAGCCGGCGGGCCTGGTTCTCGCCGGTGTCCAGGCCGGTCAGCCGCAGCAGCCGGCGCTGGTGGTGGCCGGCGTCGACGACCTTCGGCTGGATGCGCACGGTCGTGCCCTCGTCCGAGGTCTTGATCGCGAGCTCCTCGTTGTCGACGCCCAGCACGTTGAGCCGCTCCACGCGGTCGTTGATGCGCCAGCGCTCGGACGAGGAGAACGACTCGCTGCCGGTCAGCTCCTTCCAGAGCGAGCGGTAGGCGGCGACGATGCCGTTGGAGACCTTGATCGGGTCGAGCTCCTCGTCGACGCGGCCGCCCGCCTCCAGATCCATAAGTTCGCCCGCGATGTTGACGCGCGCGATCTCCAGGTCGTTCTCGCGCTGGCCGTTGGAGAGGCCGCCCTCGTAGAGCTGCCCGGTCTCCGCGTCCACCAGGTACGCGGCGAACGCGCCGGCGTCGCGGCGGAACAGCGTGTTGGACAGCGAGACGTCGCCCCAGAAGAAGCCGACGATGTGCAGGCGCACCAGCAGGACGGCGAGGGCGTCGACGAGCCGCGTGGCGGTGTCCGGGCGCAGCGTCTGCGAGAACAGCGCGCGGTAGGGCAGCGAGAACTTGAGGTGCCGGGTGACCAGCGCGGCGTTCAGCGGTTCGCCATCGTCGTCGGTGCGGTTCTTGATGACGGCGACCGGGTCGACGCACGGGACGTCGAGGCGCTGCAGGGTGCGGAGCATGTCGTACTCGCGCTGCGCCATCTCGGCGGTGGTCTCCTTGATGGCGATCACGTAGCCGGAGAGGTTCGCGAACCGGACCAGGTGGCGGCTGATGCCCTTCGGCAGCAGGGCGATGTGCTCGTTCGACCAGTCCTCGAGCGGGAGGTTCCACGGGAGGTCGAGGAGCGCGGGATCGACTGTCGCCGCGGTGATGTTGACAGAGCCGGCCATGATGATGGTGCCTTCCGTGACGGAGGGGGAAAGCACTCTGCCGCAGCCCGATCCCGGACTGCGGCAGAGTGAGGATTCGCTCCTATGGACCTTAGTCGACCACGGCGCCGCCGAGGCGCTCGCCCGTCTCCGCGTGGAACGCGTGGACGTGGCCCGGCTTCGGGGTGATGTAGACCGTGTCGCCCGCGTTCGGGTGCACGCGGCCGTCGACACGACCGACGATGTCGGTGCGCTTGCCGTCGACCTCGGAGTGGCCGTACAGGTAGCCATCGGCGCCGAGCTCCTCGACGAGGTCGACGTTGACCTTGAGGCCACTGCCCTCGGTCGTGGAGACGACGACGTCCTCCGGGCGGACACCGATGGTGACGGCGGAACCGGCGTTCGCGAGCACGTCGCGCTCGACCGGGACGACCGCGTTGCCGAACTTGATGCCGCCGTCGGTCACGTCGGCCGTGAACAGGTTCATGGCCGGGCTGCCGATGAAGCCGGCGACGAAGACGTTGTTCGGCTGCGCGTACAGGTCGCGCGGGGTGCCGACCTGCTGCAGGACGCCGTCCTTGAGGACCGCGATGCGGTCGCCCATGGTGAGCGCCTCGGTCTGGTCGTGCGTGACGTAGACGGTGGTGACGCCGAGACGACGGGTCAGCGACGCGATCTGCGTACGGGTCTGGACGCGGAGCTTGGCGTCGAGGTTCGACAGCGGCTCGTCCATGAGGAACACCTGGGGCGAGCGGACGATCGCGCGGCCCATGGCGACGCGCTGACGCTGACCACCGGAGAGCGCCTTCGGCTTGCGGCCG
>NZ_JBQCGZ010000098.1:0-5240 GCF_051955155.1 Leifsonia sp. | reverse complement strand
CGGGGCGATGCGCTTGGCGCTCGCGACCTCGGTCAGCACGGCCAGGTCGGACGAGCGCAGCACCAGCTCGCCCTCGTCGTCCCGCTCGATCACGAGCCGGCCGTAGCGGGCGACGGTCTCCGACACGTCCACCGAGACGGTCTGCGGGATCGGGAACTTGGAGTAGCGCTCCAGCGTCCCCAGCATGTCCTCCGCCGTGTGCCCGGCGGCGCGGGCGTTCCACAGCCCGAGCCGGGTGATGCGGTAGGTGTGGATGTGCTCGGGCGCGCGCTCCAGCTCGGCGAAGACCGCCAGGTCGTGGCGGGCGTCCTCCGCGGCGGGGTGCGCCACCTCGAGGAGCACGGTGCGGTCGCTCTGGACGATCAGGGGGCCATCGGACATGACCGTTCAGTCTACGCTGCGCAGCCCGGTGACGCTGGAGAGCGGCAGGGTGCGCTCGATGTCCGCCGCGCGGTCCCGTCCGCGCAGGCGACCGCCGCCGACCCCGGTCGGCTCCAGCAGGTAGTCGACGGTGCGTCCGTCCGGCATCCGCACCTCGACGATCACCGGCTGCCTGGCGCGGACCGCCGCGTCCAGCTGCCGGGCGAGCCACTGCGCGGCGTCGTGCTCGCCGCCGCCCGCTGCCGTGTCCGTCTCGCGGAGCCGG
This sequence comes from Leifsonia sp., assembly GCF_051955155.1. NCBI lineage: Bacteria > Bacillati > Actinomycetota > Actinomycetes > Micrococcales > Microbacteriaceae > Leifsonia > Leifsonia sp. The sequence goes on along the minus strand of NZ_JBQCGZ010000098.1, from coordinate 4,594 downwards.
GCGACCAGCTCGGCGTCCTGGTCGCGCCCGCCCGGCGCAGCCGCCCGGGCGGTGCGCAGGCGGCGCAGCGCCACCGGCTCGCCGTCCGCGTCCTCGGCGACGACGGGATAGCGGGCGTCGCTCAGCGCCCAGAACACCACATCCCGCGGGAACCGGCTGGTGAGCTCGTCGTCGGCGGAGCGGGTCAGCCGCAGCGGGGCGAGGGACTGGTCCACCTGGATGGTGCGCAGCAGCGTCGCGTCCGACGAGCGCACGACCGAGCGCACGCCGTCCACAGGGCCGTCCTCCGCACCCTTCGCCTCGCGCACGCGCACGCGGCCGTGCCGCTCCGCCGCGTCGGCGATCAGGTAGTCCAGCGGCTGCGGGATCCCGGTCAGCGACACCGCGGCCAGAAACGCCCGGATCCCGTCCGCCGTCTCGCCCGCCGTGATCGCGCGGTCGACGGAGGCGCCGGAGAACCGGAAGGTGGAGGCCAGCGCGCGGCTCTCCAGGTCCGCCATCCCGCGCAGCCGCGACTCCACCTCGGGGGCGAGCGGGCCGGGGGAGACGACGGTGAGGTCGTGCTGCAGGTAGACCTTGTCCACCTCGGCGGGGAACTGCCCGGCGACGATCTCGGCGGCCGCCTCCGCGTCCCGCTCGACCAGCGCCGTGCCCGCGCTGCTCGGCGCCTGCCGCGCGGTGATGCCCAGCCACTCCGCGTCCCTGGTGTGCGCGTCCACCCGCTCCTGGGCGGTCTCCACCGCCGCCGGGTACAGCCAGGCGACGTGCTGGCGCAGGCTGTCGCCCCACGCGGCCCTGCTGCGGCCGGCGAGCAGCGAGCGCAGGTCGTCCGGCAGCGCGGCCTTCCACGCGGCGGCGAGGGCGCGCCAGCGGTCGGAGGTGGGGGAGTGCTGCCACGCCCACGCCGACTCGGTCGGCAGCCACATCCCGTCGCCGATCGCGACCAGGCCGGCGCGCGCGGCCACGGACAGGGCGGTCGGCACCGCGGCGGGGTCGATCGCGAGCGCCTCGGCCAGCCGTTTGGTCGCCGGCAGCGCCAGGCCGCCCTTCTGCAGTTCGCGGGCGCCCTCGCGGCTCAGCTCCGCGACCAGCTCGGACACCGCGGCGACCGCCTCGAAGGCGCGCTCGGCGGCGAGCCGGTCGGTGAAGCGCTGCTCGGTGTCCGGCACGGCCGCGAGGGCGGGAGGCGGCGGCGTCGCGAGCAGGTCCGCGGGAGACGGCAGGCCGGACTCCGGCCACGCCTCCAGCCGCGCGGTGACCGCGTCGTAGACCGCGAAGCGGCCGTCGTCGGGATGGGCGAGCAGCAGGGCGGCGACGGCCTCCAGCGCGGCGCGCGCGTCCTGCTCGGTCGTCCCCGAGGCGGCCGGCTGCTCCGCGAGCGCGGCCGCCACCTCGCCCGCGTCGCGGCCGGCGCCCGCGCGGCCGAGCACGACCAGCGTCGCCAGGCGCACGCGGTCGAGCGCCGAGAGCGCGCGCTGCAGCGAGTCGGCATCCAGCAGCGCCTCGGCGAGGTCGAAGAAGTCGGAGACGCCCTGCCTGCGGTAGCCGCGCTCGTGCAGCGCGCCGACGAGCTCAGCGTCGGGCAGCGCCCGCAGCCGTGCGGCCAGTGCGAGCGTCGTCGTCATCCGCGCGGATCCGTCGCCCCGGTCAGCGCCGTCCCTTGGGGCCCTGCTGGCCCTGGGCAGCCTTCGCCTCGAGGCGGCGCTGCCGTGCCGTGACGACCAGCAGCACGATCAGCAGCACGAACGCGACGGGGAACGCGATCAGCGGGAACAGGAAGACGACGGGCCAGAGCCCCTGGCCCGAGCCCTGCTGCGGCATCCCGCCCAGGGCGGAGCCGATCAGGACGGCGGCGATGCACACCAGCGAGACGACCACGAGGGCCGCGACGATGTAGGCGAGGACGCGTTGGAACCGCGATGCCGGCGGCGGGGTCTGCTGGGTCACGAAATCAAGGATAATTGAGGTTGGTCATTCGATCCCCCATGTGAAGTGAGGTTCCCATGCCAACCGGCAAGGTCAAGTTCTACGACGACGAGAAAGGCTTCGGCTTCATCAGCTCCGATGACGGCCAGGAGGTCTTCTTGCACGCGTCGGCGCTGCCCGCGGGCGCGGTGGTGAAGGCTGGGACCCGTCTCGAGTTCGGCATCGCCGACGGCAAGCGCGGCGCGCAGGCGCTGTCGGTGCGCGTCCTGGAGGCGCCGCCGAGCCTGGTGAAGATGAAGCGCAAGTCGGCGGACGACATGGCGATCATCGTGGAGGACCTGGTCAAGCTCCTCGACGGCATCGGGGCGAACCTGCGCCGCGGCAAGTACCCGGACAAGGCGCACGGTGCGAAGATCGCCGCCGTGCTGCGACGCGTTGCGGATGACCTGGATGCCTGACGACGACCTCCAGGACCTGATCGGCTCCGTCGCGCTCGCGCGGGAGGCGCTGGCCGAGATCACGCCGGAGTCCAGCATCGGCGAGCCCGTCGGGCACGTCGTGGAGGCCGACGGCGTCGTCTCGCTGCTGTTCGAGTCCCGCCTGGCCGGCTACCCCGGGTGGCGCGGGACGGTGACCGTCGGCCGCGCGGACGACGACGCGACGCCGACGGTGCTGGAGGCCGAGCTGATGCCCGGCGACGACGCGCTGCTCGCGCCCGACTGGGTGCCGTGGTCGGAGCGACTCGCCGAGTACCAGGCCGCGCAGGAGGCGCTCGCCGCCGAGGCGGCCGCGCAGGCGGAGGCCGAGGGCGGGGATGACGATTCCGACGTCGATTCCGACTCCGATGAGGATGAGGACGACGAGGACGACGACTTCGACGGGTCCGATGCGGACGACGTGGACGACGACGCCGACGACCACGACATCCACGACCTGCACGGCGACGACGACGTGGACGGTGTCGACATCGACAGCGTGGACGTCGCCTACGACGAGGACACCGACGTCGACGGCGAGCTCGACCTCGCGGCCGAGGAGGCGGCGGCGCTGGCCGACGCGGACGAGGCGGACGACGACGAGACGGCGGACGACGAGCCCGGCGACGCGGACGAGTCCGCGGACGCCTCAGTGCCGGCGGAGCCGCTTGATGCTGAGGTAGCCGAGGCCGAGGACGCCGAGGACGATGCCGACGACGACCGTCCAGAGCCACCACGTGCCGCCGGCGGCGTCGATGGGGCCGAGGAAGACGAGCGTCGGGATCAAAGCGAGCACCCAGAGGACTAGCCCGACGAGCACGGCCCGCCGGTCATCCGTCTTCACGGGGACCGGGTCGGGCCGGCGCTCGTCGTCGCGCAGCCAGAGCCTCATGGCGGTCAGCCCAGCCGCTCGACCACGTACTCGACGCAACCGATCAGGGCGCGGACGTCCGACGGCTCGATGGCCGTGAACGTCGCGATGCGCAGCTGGTTGCGGCCGAGCTTGCGGTAGGGCTCGGTGTCCACGACGCCGTTCGCGCGCAGCGCCTTGGCGACCGCGGCGGCGTCGATCTTATCGTCGAATTCGATAGTGACTACCACCTGCGAGCGGTGCGCGGGGTCCGCGACGAACGGCGTCGCGTAGTCCACGCCCTCCGCCCACGCGTACAGCGCGTCCGAGGACTCGCGGGTGCGGGCGTCGGCCCAGGCGAGACCGCCGTTGCCGTTCATCCACTCGATCTGGTTCTCGAGCAGCACCAGCGTCGCCACCGCGGGGGTGTTCAGCGTCTGGTTGAGGCGCGAGTTGTCGATCGCGTTCTTGATGCTGAGGAACTCGGGGATGTAGCGGTCGCTCGCGGCGATGCGCTCCACCCGCTCGATCGCGGCGGGGGAGAACAGCGCCAGCCAGAGACCGCCGTCCGAGGCGAAGTTCTTCTGCGGAGCGAAGTAGTAGACGTCCGTCTCGTTCACATCGAACGCGGCGCCGCCCGCTGCGCTCGTCGCGTCGATCACCGTGAGCGCACCGGCGTCGCCGTGCACGCGGCGCACCGGCGCCATCACGCCGGTGGAGGTCTCGTTGTGCGGCCAGGCGTACACGTCGACGCCGGCGACCGCCTCGGCCTCGGCGCGCGAGCCGGCCGGAGCCTCGATCACGTGCGGCGCCTCGAGCCACGGCGTCTTCGCCGCCTTGGCGAACTTGCCGCCGAACTCGCCGAAGACGAGGTTCTGGCTGCGGTTCTCGATGAGCGAGAAGGCCGCGGCGTCCCAGAACGCGGTCGAGCCGCCGTTGCCGATGACGACCTCGTAGCCCTCCGGCAGCTGGAACAGCTCGCCGAGGCCCTCGCGCACGCGTCCGACCAGGTTCTTCACCGGCGCCTGCCGGTGCGAGGTGCCGAGCAGCTCGGCGCCGGGACCGGAGAGGTAGGCCACCTGCTCGGGACGGACCTTGGACGGTCCGCATCCGAAACGGCCGTCGGCGGGCAGGAGGTGCGTGGGAATGGTCAGATCCGGCATAACTGAAGTGTATTGGCTGTTGCATTCCCTGGCCGACCGGGGAGCCGTCACCTCCCTGTCGCCGCCAGCAAGTAGGCTCTAATGCGAAATCCGCGCGCCCGCTTAGTGGAGGGGTCCATGACCGATCTGATCGACACGACCGAGATGTATCTCCGCACCATCCTGGAGCTGGAGGAGGA
>NZ_JBQCGZ010000097.1:0-35143 GCF_051955155.1 Leifsonia sp. | reverse complement strand
TGGCGGTGCAGGAGGAGTGGGCGGCGACGGCGCCGCGGGTGCGGGGGGAGATTCTGCGGAGGGCGTTCGATCTGCTGCAGGAGCGGCGGGACGAGTTCGCGTTGCTGATGACGTTGGAGATGGGCAAGCCGCTGGCGGAGGCCAGTGGTGAGGTGACCTACGGTGGGGAGTTCTTGCGCTGGTTCTCGGAGGAGGCGGTGCGGATCTCGGGTCGGTATGCGACGAATCCGGAGGGGACGGGGCGGATGATCGTCTCGCCGCATCCGGTGGGTCCGTGTTTCCTGATCACGCCCTGGAACTTCCCGTTGGCGATGGCCACGCGCAAGATCGCTCCGGCCCTGGCGGCCGGCTGCACGGTCGTCATCAAACCCGCCGCCCTCACGCCGCTGACCACCCTCGCGTTCGCCGCGCTGCTCGAGGACGCCGGTCTGCCCGCCGGCGTCGTCAACGTCGTCACGACGACGGGGTCGTCCGCGCTGTCGGCTGCGATCCTCTCGGACCCGCGCCTGCGCAAGCTCTCGTTCACCGGCTCGACGCCGGTCGGCCAGCGGCTCATCGAGCAGTCGGCGCAGAACGTCCTGCGCACCTCGATGGAACTCGGCGGCAACGCCCCGTTCGTCGTCTTCGACGACGCCGACCTGGACGCGGCCGTCGAGGGCGCCATCGCCGCCAAGTTCCGCAACATCGGCCAGGCCTGCACGGCCGCCAACCGCTTCATCGTGCACGAGGTCGTCGCCGACGAGTTCGCCCGCCGCGTGACCGAGCGCGTGAAGGGGATGCGCGTCGGCCACGGCGCGGACGACGGGGTGTCGATCGGCCCGCTGATCGACGCCGACGCGGTCGCGAAGGCCGCCGAGCTCGTCGGAGACGCCGTCACGCGCGGCGCGTCGGTGCTCACGGGCGGCGACGCCATCCCCGGCGCCGGCAGCTTCTTCCAGCCGACGGTGCTGTCCGGCGTCGCGGCCGGCAGCCAGATCCTGCGCGAGGAGATCTTCGGGCCGGTGCTGGCGATCGCGACCTTCGCCGACGAGGACGAGGCGGTCCGGCTGGCGAACGACACCGAGTTCGGGCTGGTGTCCTATGTCTTCACCAAGGACCTGGCTCGTGGCCAGCGGATGATCGAGCGGCTGCAGACCGGGATGATGGGGCTGAACGTCGGGGTCGTCTCCAACGCGGCGGCGCCGTTCGGCGGCGTGAAGCAGTCGGGCCTGGGCCGCGAGGGTGGCTTCGAGGGCATCCACGAGTACCTCAGCACCAAGTACACGCTCACCCCCGACCCGTTCGGAGCGTGAGCCCGCCGCGCGGCCGGGTGCCGGCTAGAGGACGGTCTCGACGCCGATCCGCACCCGGTCGCCGAGCTCGACGCCCTCCGCGCGCCGCACCGACCCCTTGATCGCGACGACGTACGCGCCGTCCGCGCTCTCCGGGAACACCGAGGTCGACCAGCGCGACGCGCCGAGCGTCACGATCACCTTGACCGCTCCGAACCCGGCCGGGGGATGCGGCTGCAGCCGGATGTCCTCCGACACGTCCTCCGGCAGGCGCGCGAACACCCAGAGGTCGCGTCGCGCCTCCCAGCGGAACAGCTCGGTCTCGAACTCGTAGCGGGTGCCGGCCATGCGTCCATCCTGCCCGAGGCCGCCGACAGAGCGCCCCTGACGCGCGCCTCCCCGGGCGCGGTATCCTCGCCGGGACACCAGGAGGTCGACATGCCCCAGCGCCCAGGATCCGTCACGTTCGTCGCCGTCCTCGCCTACCTCAACGGCATCCTGAGTATCATCGGCGGCGTCGTGATGCTGTTCACGCGCGGCGCGATGACGGGTGCGGGCAACGCGGGCACGGAGGCGGGCATCACGACGTCGGCGATCATCTCGATCATCCTCGGCATCGTGATCCTGATCGTCGCGCGCGGACTGCTGAACGGCAGCGCCGTCTCCCGAGGGCTCGTCACCGTCGTGATGATCATCAACATCTTCAACGGCATCCTGCTGATGTTCACGCTGCAGTTCATCAGCGGAATCATCGACATCCTCTGGGCGTTCCTGATATTGGCACTGCTCTTCACCCGCCGTGCCAACGCATTCTTCGCCAGTCGGCAGACCACCTGATCCGATCAGACAGAATGGAGTCGGGCGCCGACGCCGGCGCCGCAGGTGACCGATCGTGAAAGGCTGTTGCGATGCGCTGGCCGTCCTGGCTCCGACGGCGCACCGTGAAGACGGTGCGCACGCGTCCGTTCGACGAGGACGCGCTCCCGGAGCCGGCCGCGCCCACGGCGGAGCAGTCGCTCGAGGAGGGCATGCTGCTCGCGGAATACGCCACCAGGATGGCGGTCAAGAACCACATCGTCGTCGACACCATCCAGTACGGCCACGACTTCGACCCGGCCAGGCACACTGCGGAGGCCGCCGCGATGCTGCGCGAGCTGGCGTCCGAGCAGGGCGAGGCGGCCGGCCGCAACGAGGAGGAGCTGGCGCAGGCGACCGGGATGCGCGGCGACGCCAGGCACCCGCACGACTACCGCGACGTCGACGTCGCGAACCTGCAGCTGCGGCACACGGTCGCGCTCGCCCTCGCTGACGCGCTGCGCGCCGAGGCCGAGTCGGAGGACGAGCTGCTGCGCATCGTCGAGCGCAGCAGGCAGGACGCCTGGGACGAGGTCAGCCGGGCGATCGAGGCGGGGCTCGACGCGTTCTCCGGCGTCGAGGCGCTCAAGGAGAACTACGAGCGCGAGCGGCCCGCCCGGCTCAAGCTGCTCATCTGGCGCGACCTGGCCCGGCTGCAGGAGGAGCGCACCGGCTACTGATCGCCGCGTAGGCTCACCGCGGGCACCAGAGCCCCCACCTCGGTGCGCACCCAGCGGTCGCCGGTCTCGCGCTTCTCCCGGCGCGTGCTGAACCGGTAGAGGAACATCCTGGCCCGCACCGCCCGCGGCGGCGCACCGTGGAACGGGTCGTCGCGCAGCAGCCGGAGCGTCGCCCGGTCGGCCTGCAGCAGCCTGAGCAGGAAGACCTCGAACCAGGGCGAGTCGCGGGAGCCGAGCGCGAGGAACCACATCAGCCAGTCCAGCCGCAGGTGATAGGGCGCGAACTGGCGGGGGAGCCGCCGCACGTCGCCCGGCTTGCCCTTGAAGCCGTATTCGCGCCATTCGGCGTCCGGGTCGTGCGGGTCGTCGCTCGTGCCCTCCACCACCACCTCGTAGCGCTGCTTGGTGACGCTGCCGAACGCGCCGTACGCGTTCACGAGGTGCCAGCGGTTGAAGCTCGCGTTCATCAGCTGGCGCCGCGAGAACAGGTTCCTGAGCGGCCACCAGCTGAGCACCACGAGCAGGGCGCTCACCGCGAGTGCGACCACGGCATACCAGAGCGGGATGCCGGACGCGCCGATCCCGCCGTGCACCGCGCCGCCGGTCGCCCACGCCCACACCGGGTCGCTGACCGCGGAGAACGCGAGCACGACGGTGATCCAGTTCAGCCACGCGAAGTTGCCGGTCGCGACGAGCCAGAGCTGGGTGAGGATGACGACGGCCGCTGCGGCGCTCGCCACCGGCTGCGGCAGGAACAGCAGCCACGGGACGACGAGCTGCGCGATGTGGTTCCCGAGCACCTCGACGCGGTGCCACCAGCGCGGCAGCAGGTGCGCGGTGCGGCTCAGCGGGTTCGGCATCGGCTGCGTCTCGTGGTGGTAGTAGAGCGCGGTCAGGTCGCGCCAGGACCGGTCGCCGCGCATCTTGATCATCCCGGCGCCGAACTCCAGCCGGAACACCAGCCAGCGCACCAGCAGGATGATCGTGATCGGCGGCGCCGTGTCCCACGAGCCGAGGAACGCCACCGTGAAGCCGGCCTCGCAGAGCAGGCTCTCCCAGCCGAAGCCGTAGAAGGTCTGGCCGATGTGGACGATGGACAGGTAGAGGAACCAGACGACGAGGAACACCGGGACGAGCGCCCAGGTCGGCGCGAGCTGCACGACCCCGAGCACGATGAGCGCGGAGAGCGCGGCGCCCGTCCACGCGACCGTCAGCAGCAGCCGGTCGCTGTAGCGCCAGCGGAACAGTGTCGGCTGCCGCTTGGCGTAGGGGTGCCGCAGGAAGCGGGGAGCCGACAGCAGGCCGTGCTCGCCCAGCAGTGCGGGGAACTGGTTCACCGCGGAGACGAACGCGATCAGGTAGAGCGCCGCCACACCGCGCTGCAGGATCTCCCGAGCGATCGTGTAGTCGGTGCCGGCCAGCCACCCGACGACGTCCACGCACACCACCTCGCAAACGCGTTCACCGTACCTCGGTCGCGGTCCCCGCGCGAGGGGTCAGGCGGCGCGCTCGGTGGGCTCGACGCGCACGGCGTCCAGGCGGATGGCGCGGTGATCGGACGCGCCGGCGGGCAGCACGCCGATGTGCTGCACCTCGAAACCGGTCGAGGTGACGAAGTCGAAGTAGCCGGTGAAGTACTTGTACCGCAGGTAGGTCGGCTCGTCGGTGCGCTGGAGCGTGTACCCCGCGGTGGTGAGCCGGCGCTCGAGGCCGCGGATGAACCACGGGTAGTTGAAGTCGCCGACCATGATCGCCGGAGTGTCCGGCGCGAGCGATCGCATCCCGTCGTGGGCCGCCGCGATCTGCTTGCGGCGCAGCGAGTTGGATGCGGTCAGCGGAGCGGCGTGGAAATCGCCGACGAGCACGCGCTCGCCGTTGTCCCTGTCCCGCAGCAGCGCGGCGAGCAGGCGCTCGTTCGCGGGCGCGAGCACCCGGTCGTGCAGCGACTTGTTGACGGCGAACACCTGCGTGTCCAGGATCTCGTAGCGCTCTTCGCGCACGTACATCGCCAGGCCCAGCCGGTTGGCGCGCGTCGCGTCGGCCAGCCGCAGGTGGTGGAGCTCGGCGGGGAGGGCCTCGCTGTCGCACTCCTGCAGGCACAGGGCATCGACGTCGTAGGTCTGGGCGATGTCGGCGAGCTCGTGACCGGCCGCGTGTTTGCGGAGGTTGTAGCTGACGATCCTCAGGGCGATCCACCTCATCTCGTGTGCGTCCCGTGCGGGCGGACGCATCGCCAATTCTGGCCCAGCCGCGGCCGGCGGCAAGCGCGGACGCGACGAACCACACGGAATTCACACCCTGGCCACTGCCCGTTCCAACGGTACGGTTGTCGCATGGCTGGCGATGCGGTTGTCCTCACCGTCCCGGGTCCGCACGGGGATCGCGAGATCCGGATCTCGAGTCCGGGTCGGGTCCTCTGGCCGGAGCTCGGCATCACGAAACTCGACCTGGCGAACTACATCGTCGCGGTGGGCGACGCGTTCGTCCGCGCCAACGGCGACCGTCCGGTGTCGCTGCAGCGCTTCCCGGAGGGGATCGACGGCGAGCAGTTCTTCTCCAAGAACCCGCCGCGCGGCGCCCCGGACTTCATCCGCGCGGTCCCCGTCGTCTACCCGAGCGCGCGGTCGCACCCGCAGCTGGTGATCGACGAGCCGGCCGCCGCGGTGTGGGCGGTGCAGATGAACACGATCGTGTTCCACCCCTGGCCGTCGCGCGCGGAGGACTCGGACAACCCGGACCAGCTGCGCATCGACCTGGACCCGCAGCCGGGCACCGGCTTCGCCGACGCGATCCCGGCCGCGATCGAACTGCGGAGCGTCCTCGCGGAGGCCGGCCTCGACGCGTTCATCAAGACCTCCGGCAACCGCGGCCTGCACGTCTTCGCGCCGATCGAGCCGGACCACGAGTTCCTGGAGGTGCGGCACGCGGTCATCGCCGCGGCCAGGGAGCTGGAGCGCCGGATGCCGGACGCGGTGACGACGGCGTGGTGGAAGGAGGAGCGCGGCGAGCGGATCTTCGTGGACTTCAACCAGGCCAACCGCGACCGGACGATGGCGGGCGCGTACAGCCCGCGCGCCCTCGCCCACGCGCCGGTGGCGACGCCGGTGACCTGGGACGAGCTGGAGTCGGTGGACCCGCGGGACTTCACGGTGCTGACCGTCCCGGACCGGCTGCGGACCGTCGGCGACCCGTGGGAGTCGTTCGGCGACGCTCCCGGCCGCATCGACACGCTGCTCGAATGGTGGCAGCGCGACCTGGAGGCGGGCCTCGGCGAGCTGCCGTTCCCTCCCGACTACCCGAAGATGCCGGGCGAGCCGCCGCGCGTGCAGCCGAGCCGCGCCAAGAAGGGATAGCGGCTTCGGGCACGCGTCCGCGGACCACGTTCATCGCGCCCCCGCGGGGCGACATTTGGCGCAAATCGTGCTCATCGCGACGCCGAAGGCGACATTTGGCGCAAATCGTGCTCGCGCTGTTCGGATCGCGGTCAGTCAGGTCAGGACGTCGCCGAGGTCGTAGGCGACCGGGCGGTCGAGCTGCTCGTACGTGCAGGAGCGCGGGTCGCGGTCGGGACGCCAGCGCTCGAACTGCGCGGTGTGGCGGAACCGCATGCCCTCCATCTGGTCGTAGCGCACCTCGAGCACGCGCTCCGGGCGCAGCCGGATGAAGGAGACGTCCTTGCTGGCCGAGAACCGGCTGCGGTCGGTCTCGCCCCTCACCGTCGCGCCCGACTCGTCGCGCTCGACGAGCGGGTCGAGCTCGTCCACGAGGGCGAGGCGCTTCGCGTCGCTGAACGCGGAGACGCCGCCGACGTTGCGCAGATCGCCGTCGTCGCCGTACAGCCCGACCAGCAGCGAGCCGACACCGCGGCCGCTGGTGTGCACCCGATAGCCGAGCACGACCACGTCCGCGGTCCTGTGGTGCTTGATCTTGAGCATCGTGCGCTTGTTGGGCGCGTACGCACCCGCGAGCGGCTTCGCGACGACACCGTCCAGGCCGGCGCCCTCGAACTCGACGAGCCAGCGCCGGGCGAGCTCGTCGTCGGTGGTGGTCCTGGTCAGCTGCACGGGGGCGGGCAGGTCGCCGGCGAACTCCTCCAGCGCGGCCCGGCGCTCCGAGAACGGCTTCTCCAGGTACGACTCGTCGCCGACGGCCAGCAGGTCGAACGCGACGAACGTCGCGGGGGTCTGCTCGGCGAGCAGCTTCACGCGGCTGGCGGCGGGATGGATGCGCTGGGAGAGCGCCTCCCAGTCCAGCCGCTGCTTCCCCGGCTCGCCGGTCGGGACGACGATCTCGCCGTCGAGGACGCACGGTCCGGGAAGGATGCGCCGGAACGCCTCCACCAGCTCCGGGAAGTAGCGGGTGAGCATCTTGGAGCCGCGGCTGCCGATCTCGACCTCGCCGACCGTGCCGTCGCCGGCGTCCGCGGCGTAGACGATGGCGCGGAAGCCGTCCCACTTGGGCTCGTAGCTGAGGCCGCCTGCCACGCTGTCCTGATCGGGCACCGCGGGGACGGCCTTGGCGAGCATCGGGGCGACGGGGGACTCCGCTGAGGGGCGCATGGTTCGATCATGCCGCGGCCGGCGGGGGAGCGGAAGGGAGGCGAGGCTGGGCGTCCGCCGCGAGACACCGGCGACGGACGGATGTTAGGTAAGGCTCGCCTATACTCGAAAGCGCCATGTACCGTCCCGACCACGCAACGCACACCGCGTCCACCGCGCACCACGACGACCGCGTGCAGTTCCTCGTCGTCGCGGACGAGACGTCCCTGGCCCAGCTGGAGGCCGAGCTGGCGCTGCTCCCGCTGTGCGCCCGCGGCCGTGTCTTCGTCGAGGTGCAGGACGAGTCCCAGATCGGTCCGCTCGCGGCGCCGATCCGGATGACCGTGACCTGGCTGCCGCGTTCCCGCCGCTCCGGACGGCCGGGCACCGCAGAGCGCTGCGGTCGCGGCGAGGCGGCGCTCCGCGCGGTCAGCGCCTGGACCGCGGAGATGCTGTGCGACGGCCCGGGGCAGACCCGCGCGATCGTGCTCGGCTCCTGGCCGGTCGTCACCGAGATCCGCGAGCACCTGTCCGAGACGGTCGGGATGGACACCGCCTCGATCGTGGAGCCCGCCCGCCGCTGAGCGGGCGGCGCTGAGCACCCCGATCAGTCGGGGACGCCGACCAGTTCCGCGCTGAGCACCCACAGGTCGCGGCCGAGCTGGGCGTCCCGTGCCTGCGCGGCCGTCGCGCCGTTCGCGCGGAACCGGTCGAAGTACGTGCCGCTCGGCGCGCCGACCGGCACCGGTCCCGCCAGGTGCAGCAGGGGCGCCGCTCCCGTCTCCGGCCCCACGCCGTAGCGGCCGCCCGTGACGGCGTTCCCGAAGCGGATCAGGGGCGAGGTGGCCCCGAAGCTCGTGACAACCGTGCCCGGATGGAACGAGTAGGCGGTCACGCCGGTCCCGGTGAGGCGTTCGGCGAGCTCCGCCGCGAACAGGATGGTCGCGAGCTTCGCGGTGCCGTAGGCCCGCCAGCCGCCCCGCCACGGGCGCTTCTCCCAGTCGAGGTCGTCCAGGCGCAGCCGGCCGAACCGGTTGGCGAGGCTCGCCGTCGACACCACCCGCACGTCCCGCCCCAGCGCCGCCGTCTGCTCCAGCCGCGGGCGCAGCAGGTGCGTGAGCAGGAACGGGGCCAGGTGGTTGGTCTGGATGGTGCGCTCGTGCCCGTCGGCCGTGACCTCGCGCCTGCTGTAGAGGCCACCCGCGTTGTTCGCGAGGACGTCGATCGTCTCGTAGCGCTCGAGCAGCGCCGCCGCGAGCGCCCGGACGTCGTCCAGGCGCTCGAAGTCGGCGAGGAAGGGCGTCGCTCCCGTCCGCTCGGCCACTGCGCGCGTGCGCTCCGGATTGCGACCGACGACCGCGACCTCGTCGCCGCTCTCGGCCAGCCGCGCCGCGGCGACGGCGCCGATCCCGGAGCTCGCCCCGGTGACGACGACCGTGCGCCTCCCCGCTCCGCTCGAACTCACCGGTAGCCGCCCTTCTCGAGTCCCGCCTCGATCTCGAACCGGTTGCGCAGCGGGTCGCGTCCAGCCAGCAGGTAGAGGAACGGCAGCAGCATCCCGTAGCGCTGCCACTGCCGCTTGTGCACGGCCTCGTGCTCCAGCACGGCGTCCGACACGTTGCGGTCGGTGAGGTAGCACGCTCCCACGCACGACCCGCCGCGGCCGAAGGTGCGCTTCGGCATCCCGCGGAACACGAACAGCCCGTCCCGGCGCTCCACCCGTCCGGTGCTCCAGACGAAGCCCCAGACGAGCCCGACGGCGGTCGCGTAGAGGTAGCCGAGCCGGCTGAGCGGGGAGTCGACGAAGACGTCGTGGATCAGCCGCACCTCACTCCTCCGGGCGCCCGTACGCCTCGAGCAGGCGCAGCCAGACCTCGCTGATCGTGGGGTAGGACGGGACGGCGTGCCAGAGCCGGTTCACCGGCACCTCGCCGACGACCGCGATCGTGGCCGAGTGCAGCAGCTCGCCGACGTCCTGCCCGACGAAGGTGGCGCCGATGAGCACGCCGCGGTCCTCGTCGACCACCAGTCGGGCGTGACCCTCGTAGTTGTCCGCGACCACGTAGGCTCCGGCGACGCTCCCGATCGGGTAGTCGACGACGCGGATGCGGTAGCCGGCCTTCTCGGCAGCGGCGGCCGTCAGGCCGACCGAGGCGACCTCGGGATCGGTGAAGGTCACCTGCGGCACCGCCTGGTGGTCCGCCGTCGCGACGAACGCGCCCCACGGCTCCAGCGAGACCGAGCGGCCCTTCGCACGGGCGGCGATCGCGTCGCCCGCCGCGCGCGCCTGGTACTTGCCCTGGTGGGTGAGCAGCGCGCGGTGGTTCACGTCGCCGACGCCGTAGAGCCAGCCGCCGTCGACGGGCTCGCCGTCCGCTCCGAGCACGCGCATGCTGTCGTCCACCCGGAGCCACGCGCCCTCCTCGAGTCCGAACGCGTCCAGGCCGATGCCGGCGGTGCGCGGGACGCGACCGGTGGCGACCAGCAGCTCGTCCGTCTCGACCGTGGTGCCATCCGAGAGCGTGGTGCGGAAGCGGCCGCCGTCGACGCGCTCGACCGCGGTCGTCGCGACGTCCACGTGCAGCGTCGCCCCCAGCTCGCGGAGCGAGGCAGCGACGAGCTCACCCGCGAACGGCTCGTCGGAGCCGAGCAGGCCGCTGCGCGCGATCAGGTGGACCTCGGTGCCGAACCCGGCGTACGCGGTCGCCATCTCGGTGCCGACCGTTCCGCCGCCCAGCACCGCGAGCGACACCGGGACGCGCTTCGCGCTCGTCGCGTCCCTGCTGGTCCACGGCTCGCTCTCGCGCAGCCCGGGGATGTCCGGCAGCAGCGAGGCAGAGCCCGTGCAGACCGCGACCGCGTGCTTCGCGGTGAGCACAGTGACCGTGCCGTCCTCCGCGGTGACGGTCACCTCCCGCGGCGCCGTGATCACGCCGTAGCCGCGCAGGAGGTCGATGCCGGCGCCCTTCAGCCACTCCATCTGGCCGTCGTCCTTCCAGTCGCTCGTCATATAGTCGCGGCGACGCAGCACCGCTTCGACGTCGAGCGGCCCGGTGATCGCCTCGCGTGCGCCGCCGACCCGTTCCGCAGCGCGCAGCACGGCGGCCGAGCGCAGCAGCGCCTTGGAGGGCATGCACGCCCAGTACGAGCACTCGCCGCCGACCAGCTCGGATTCCACGATGACGGTGCGCATCCCGCCCTGGGCGGCGCGGTCCGCCACGTTCTCACCGACGGCGCCTGCGCCGATCACGATGACGTCGTACTCGGTCGCTGCGGTCATTGTTCCTCCTGGGGATGCTGCGGTCGGGATGGGGTGGAGCGGTGCGGGGGGCGGGCGGGTGCGCCGGCGGTTGCGGTGCGTCGGCCGGTCACCGGCCCACGAACTCCGCCTCGGTCCTGGTGAGGAACGCATGCATGCCGATGCGGGCGTCCTCGCTGGCGACCAGGCGGACGAGCGCGGGCTGCAGCTCCGCCTCCGCCGCCGCATCGCCCTCGCGCACGGCGCGCTTGGCGTTCGCCAGCGCGGCCTGGACCGCGAGCGGCGCCTGCGCGGCGATGCGTTCGGCGATCGCGAGCGCGGCGTCGAACTGGGCGCCGTCGTCGACGATCTGCTGCACCAGTCCGATGCGGTGCGCTTCCGCGGCGTCGAACGTGTCGCCGGTCAGGATCCAGCGCATCGCGTTGCCCCAGCCGACGGCTCGCGGGAAGCGCAGGGTCGCGCCGCCGAACGGCAGGATGCCGCGGGTGACCTCGATCTGGCCGAACGTCGTCGAGCGCGCCGCGACCGCGACGTCCGCGGACAGGATCAGCTCGATGCCCAGCGTGAGGCAGGTGCCCTGCACCGCGACCACGACGGGCTTGCCGATGCTCGTCCCCGAGACCTGCCACGGGTCGATGCCGCCCTCGCCGACGAACGACAGCCCGTCCGCCCCGATGCGCGGGCCGAGGTCCGCGAGGTCGAGACCGGCGGTGAAGTGGTCGCCCACCGCGTGCACCAGGCCGACGCGGAGCTCGGGGTCGCGCTCCAGGCGCCCGTAGGCGTCCGCCAGCGCGCTCAGCAGCTCGAAGTCGGCCGCGTTGCGCTTCTCCGGCCGGTTGAGACCGATCAGCAGGACGTGCCCGCGCTGCTCGGTCAGGATCTTGGGTTCGCTCATGCCCCTCACGCTACCGCCGCGTCAGCGCGCGCCCTCGTCGGGCGCGGAATCTGTGGAGAGGTGGCGTGGCGGCCGCGCTGTGGAGGATCCTCCCGCGGGGCGCAGCGGCCCGGTGAGCGCCCCCAGGATGCGCAGGATGACGGGCAGGTCGCGGGCCGCCGCCTCGGTGGACTCCGGCGCGAACTCGGTCACCGCGGCCCCCGCGAGCTCGAAGCGTGCGCGCAGGGCGCGGATCGCGCCGGTCAACTGCTCCGGCGACACCCCGAAGGGCTCGGGATAGCCGATCCCCTCGATCGCCGCGGGGTCGAGGACGTCCAGGTCGATGTGCAGGTACACCGCGGACGCGCCGGTCGCCTCGACCGCGCGCACCAGCGCCTCCTGGTCGTCGAACTCGCCCGGGGCGACGATCCGCACGCCCTCGGCGGCGACGTAGGCGCTCTCGCCGTCGTCGAGCGCCCTGGTGCCCGCCAGGATCAGCCGGGACGGATCGAGGCGCGCAGCGCCGGTCGCCGCGAGCCCGTCCGGGGCGTCGCCGAGCAGGGCGCGCACCACCATGCTGTGGAACGCGCCGGACGGCGACCCGTCGACGTCGTTCAGATCGGCGTGCGCGTCGAACCAGACGAGTGCGACCGAACCCTCCGGGCGCGAGGCGACGGCGTGCTGCACGCTCGCCAGGTCGGCCGCGCAGTCGCCGCCGATCGTGACGACCGGCGCCTCCAGCACGGCCAGCTCCGCAGCGGCGAGCTCCCGCACGGCGTTGAGCGACGAGAACCGGTGCACGCCGGTCCCCAGCGACTCGCCGGCGGAGGCGGGCACGGGAACGACGTGGGTGGCCGTCGTCGGCAGATCGCCCTGGATCGCCTCCGCGCCGTCGATCAGGCGCATGGCGCGCGACGATCCGGATCCCTGCCACTGCGGGATGACGAGGAACGAGGCTCCGCTCATCCGTTCTCCTTCCGATCGGGGTGATGCCGGGCGCTACTGGGTGACGGCGGGGGTGGAGCCGCCGGACTTCAGGGCGGCGAGGCGCGCCTCCACCTCGGTCATCTCGCCCAGGTCGTCCAGCTGGTTGAACTGCGCGTCGAGGCTGGAGGCGGCCAGCTCCTGGGCGCCGCGCACGCGGGCCTCCTCGCGCCGGATCTTCTCCTCGAAGCGCGACACCTCGCTGGTGGGGTCGAGGATGTCGATGCTCTTGACCGCGTCCATCACCTGCGCCTGCGCCTGGGCGCTCTTGGCGCGGGCGATCAGCTCGGCGCGCTTGGACTTGAGCTGCTCCAGCTTCTCCTTCATGCCGTTGAGGCCGGTCTTCAGCTTCTCGACGACCTCGGTCTGCGCGGCGATCTGCGGCTCCGCGGCCTTCGCCTCGTTCTCGGAGGAGATCTGACGCTGCAGCGCGACCTTGGCCAGGTTGTCGAACTTGTCGGCGTCGGCGGTGTTCCCCGCCGCGCGGTAAGTGTCGGCCTGCTTGCTCGCGGCCAGCGCCTTCGAGCCCCACTCGGCCGCGGCCTCCACGTCCTCCGTGTGGTCGTCCTCGAGCAGGCGGAGGTTGCCGATCGTCTCCGCGATCGCGCTCTCGGCGTCGGCGATGCTGTTGGTGAAGTCGCGGACCATCTGGTCCAGCATCTTCTCCGGGTCCTCCGCCTGGTCGAGGAGCGCGTTGATGTTCGCCTTCAGCAGCTGGGAGATCCGGCCGAAGATGGACTGCTTTGCCATGGTGCTCTTCCTTTCGTCGCCGCCCCCGATCGGGCGATCCGCTGGTGCGGCCGGGCCGCGCGGCCCGGCCGGTTCAGAAACGTCCTCCGCCGCGCCTGCTGCGGGTGCCGCCGCCGCCGAAGCTGCCGGGGCTGAAGCCGCCGCCCCCGCCGCCCCAGCCACCACCGCCGCCCGACCAGCCACCTCCGCCACCGCCGCCGCGCAGGACCGAGTCGATGAGGATGCCGCCGAGGATCGCGCCGATCGCCCCGCTGCCGCCCGAGCCGCCCGACCCGCCGAACATCCCGTCGAGGCCGCCGGTCTGCGGCTGGAACCCGCCGACGTCCTGCTGCGCCAGCTGGGTCGCCTGGTCGGCGAGCTGGGCGGCGCGCTGGGCCTGGGCGAGCGCGCCGACGGGGTCGGTCGCCGCGGTCTGCTCCGCTTGCGCGACGAGCCTGCCCGCCTCCGCCAGGCGGGTGCGGGCCTCGGCGCCGACCGCTCCGCGGCGCGCCGTGATGAAGTCCTGGCACGCCGAGACATGCGCCTTGGCCGTCACCAGCGTCTGCTGCAGAGCGGAGGCCGCCCGCTGCTGCTGAGCGCGCGCGTCGCGCACGCCCTGGAGCACGCCGTCGATGGACCGGTTGGCTGCGTCCAGCCGCTGCGCGATCTCGAGCGGGTTCACGCGGCCGGCCGCGAGCCTCGCCTTCACGTCGGCGAGCGTCTGCTCGGTCCCGGCGACCGCACCGGCGACGGCGCCTCCCGGGTCGCCCGCCGCCGCGATCGCGCGCGCCTCGGCGAGGTCGCTCTCCAGCTCCGGGATGGTCGCGTCGATGCTCCGCTGGCTGGCCGCGAGGTCGGCGCCCAGCCGGTCGACCGCGTCCAGCAGCAGCCCGGCCTGGTCGACGGACTCCTCCGCGGCGCGGACGCCGACGGCGGCGGCGCTCGCCTCGCCCGCATCCGCCTTCTGCGTGGCGGCGGCGAGGGCCGTCTCGGCGAAGGCCAGGCGCTGCTGCGACTGCTCGATGTTGTCGGAGACCGTCGCCAGCGACGCGTCCGTGTAGCGCTGCCCGAGGGCCGTCAGAGTGGCCGCGGCCTGGTCCTGCCTGCCGCGCAGCCCGGTCGCGCGCTGTGCGATCTCGGCGCTCGCCTCCGGGATGCGCTTCTCCAGTGCGCGCAGCTCGTCGAACGCGTCGGCCTGCTTGTCGAGCGCCTCGTTGGCCGCGGCGCAGAGCTGCACGATCCGGATGTTCCACTCGCGGCGCTGCTCGTCGGTGTCCGGCTCGGCGTCGTCCAGCTTCTGCTTGATCCGGAACGCCTCGGTGAGCTGTTGCTTGGCGTCGTCGAGCGCCGTCTGGAACAGCACCACGGCGTCCGCGCCGTACTGGGCGGTCGCGAAGCCCAGCTCCTCCTCGCTCGTGCGCACGGCGTCGTCCGTCTGCACCAGCGCGGAGCCGGCCCGGCGCTCCAGGTCCGCGATCGGCTGGGTCTGCAGCTCGCTCTGCGGGGACCCGCCCTGCGTCTTCGCGCGGCCCCGCCTGCGGCCGCGCACCAGCACGAAGACGACGATGCCGATCACGACGACGCCGGCCAGGAACACCCAGAAGAAGGTGCTGCCGCCGCCCCCTCCGCCGACGGCGTCTCCGAGCCCGTTCGCCGCGGCGACCGCTGCGCCCGCCCAGTCCCCGGCGCGCAGCTTCGGCTCGATGTCGTCCCGCTCGATCTGCCCGAGCTGCTCCTCGCTGACCGGGCCGCTGTCGTCGCCGCTCAGATAGTAGGCGCGGCCGTCCGTCGCGACCGCGAGCAGGTAGTCGGTGGGGCCGAGGTTGTTGCGGGCCGCCGTCTCGTTCGCCCAGTCCTCGGCGTCCGTGGGATTCGTGAAGCGGTCGACGTAGACCACGTACAGGTCGATCTTGTGCTTGTCGTAGAGCGAGGCCGCGGCGTCCTCGATCGTCCGGGTGTCGCCGGGGGAGAGCACCCCGGCCTGGTCGACGACGTGACCGGAGCCCAGGTCCACCGGGTCGGCGGCCATCGCGGCGGGTGCGGCTCCGAAGACCGCGCCGGCCAGCAGACCGGCCGTCATCAGGAACCCCGCCACGACACGTCTCACGCCCATGCATCAACCCTTTCGAGGTTTCCTGTCACGAAGCCGAGTCTATTGACGGGCCAGGACACTGTCACTGTTGCGGGCTGTTACGCGCCCGGCTGCGGCGCGAGGGGCGGCGCGGCAGGATGGTGCGCATGTCCGATGCCCTCCGCACCCTCGCCGTGGTCGAGGCGACGCGCTTCCGCGGGCACGATCCGGCGTACCACGCGTACGTGCAGATCCTCGTCGGACGGGTGATCGCGGGCGCGGAGGCCCAGGGCTGGGCGGTCGTCCGGCTCGCCGCCGACCAGGGCGCGGACGCGCTGCTGGCGAGGACCGAGCGCGTGGACGCGGTCGTGATCGTCGGCGGCGAGGACATCGCACCGCGCTTCTACGGCGGCGCGGGCGGCTACCCGGGCGAGAGCAGGCACCTGGAGGTCGCGGACGAGGCGCAGCTGCGGCTCGTGCACCGCGCGATCGAGCGCGGCATCCCGCTGCTCGGCATCTGCCGGGGCCTGCAGATCGTGAACGTCGCGCTCGGCGGGTCGCTGGTCCAGGACCTCGGCGAGAGCGGGCACGTGAACCGCGGCGTCCCGATCCCGGAGGTGCTGACCACGCACCCCGTGCTGCTGGAGCCGGGCAGCCGGGTGGAGGCGCTGCTCGGGACGACGGTCGCCGATGTCCGCAGCGCCCACCACCAGGCGGTGGACGCGCTCGGCGCCGGGCTGGTCGTCACCGGCCGCGCGCCGGACGGCCACGTCGAGGCGATCGAGCACGAGAGCGCACCGGTGCTCGCGGTGCAGTGGCACCCGGAGGACCCCGCGGCGCCGGCCGGCCAGCTGGACGCGCTGCTCGGCGCGCTGCGCCTGCGCGTCGCCGCGGCCGCCTGAGCCGCGTCCGCACGCCCCTCGGTGCAGGGGCAAAGGGAGGAGTACCGCGAGGTTCGGGTCGGGATCTCCTCCGTTGACGGCTGATCGCGATCCTCAGCGCCGAATCTCCTCCATAACCAACCTGAGCCGTCAGGGCGCTGGCCAGCCGTCCCCGACCAGCGGGACGAACGCGACCCCGCCGAGGTTCGTCTCCCGCAGGGAACGGTCCGGCAGCAGCTCGAACGCGGCGAGGCGCTGCAACCCGCCCGGCCGGCCGATCGGCATCACGATCCGGCCTCCCGGGTTGAGCTGCTCGACGAGCGCAGGCGGCACGGACGGACCGGTCGCCGCGACCAGGATGGCGTCGTACGGCGCTCCCGCCGGCCAGCCGAGCGTTCCGTCGCCCGTCTCCACATCCACCCGGTAGCCGAGCGCCTCCAGCGTCGCCGCCGCGGTCAGCGCGAGACCGGCGTGCCGCTCGACGCTCACGACGCGGTGGGCGAGCTCCGCGGCGACGGCCGCCGCGTAGCCCGAGCCGGTCCCGACGTCGAGCACGCTGTCCTCCGGCCCGATCCGCGCGGCCTCCAGCATCAGCGCGACGATGTACGGCTGGCTGATCGTCTGCCCGTCTCCGATCGGCAGCGGGTGGTCCTCGTACGCCGAGCGCACGGCGGTCTCCGGGACGAACTCGTGCCGCGGCACGCGCCCCATCGCGCCGAGGACCCTCTGGTCCCGGATCCCGCGGGGGACGAGCTGTTCCTCGACCATCCGCCTGCGTTCGGCGTCGTACTCCCTGTCCGTAGCCCTATTGAACCACCGCGGCCGGGCGCTCCTGAAGGCTCGAAACGGCGACGGCGCGAGCAGCGTCACCCGCCCCCGCCGCCTCGAGCGCGAGCAGCGCGGCGCCGAGGATGGGGGCGGCGGTCACCAGCTCGATCCGTGCGAGCGGCGCGCGCTCCGCGAGGCCGCGCTCGATGCCCGCCATCAGCCGCTCGTCGCGCGAGCCGACGATGCCGCCGCCGAGCACGACGGGGACGGGACGGTCGAGCAGGGCGAGCCGCCGCAGCGTGGTGGCGGCGAACGCGACGATCTCCTCCGCCTGCCGGTCGACCAGCTCGGCGGCGACCGCGTCGCCGTCCCGCGCCGCCGCGAACACCGTCGGCGCGATCCGCGCCAGGTCGGCGTTCGGGATGCGGCCGAAGTGCAGCGCCTCGATCACCTCCTGCACATCGCCGAGGCCGTAGACGGCGGGGATGCCGGCGGCGAGCGAGGTCGGTCGCCCCCGGCCGTCCACCGCGCGGGCGGCGTGCCAGAGCGCCTGCTCGCCCAGGTGCCAGCCGCCTCCCCAGTCGCCGGAGGTCATCCCGAGCGACGGGTAGCGGACGACGGCGCCGTCGGCGCGGACGCCGACGCAGTTGATGCCGGTGCCGCAGACCACCGCGACCGCGTCCTGCTCGCTCGTCCCTGCGCGCAGCAGGGCGAACAGGTCGTTGTCGACGATCGCGTCCGCCCACGCGTAGCCCGCGATCCCGGCCCGGAACGCCTCCACCTCGGCGGGCAGGTCGAGCCCGGAGAGGTAGATCGCGGCGGCGGCGAGCGGACGGTCCCCGGTCTCGGCCAGCAGCCGCTCGATCAGGTCGTCGACCAGCGCTGCCGCCTCCGCCATCCCGATGATGTGCGGGCTGGAGGTGCCCCCGCGCGCCGTCGCGATCACCGTGCCGTCGAGCTCCAGGGCCACCGCGTCGGTCTTCGATCCGCCGCCGTCGACCGCGACCACGATCGGGCGCCGAGCGGTCACCTCGCCCACGCCAGGTACTCCCTGTTGCCGGCGATCAGCAGATCGGTGAGCTTCTCCGCCCTGTCGTACTGGCCGACGAGGGGATGCGCGAGCATCGCCCGGAGCACCCGGTCGCGTCCGCCGTGCACGGCGGCGTCGAGCGCGAGCCGCTCGTAGCCGGCGACGTGGCCGATCAGCCCGGCGATGTCCGCGGGCAGCGGGGCGATGGGCAGCGCCGAGACGCCGCCGGCGCCGACCGTCGAGGGCACCTCGATCACGTGATCGTCCGGCAGGAACGGCAGCGAGCCGCCGTTGCGCAGGTTCACCACCTGCACGTCGCCGCGGTCGCTCGTGAGCGACGCGATCAGGTCGACGGCCGCCTCGGAGTAGAAGGCGCCGCCGCGCTGGGCGAGCTGCTCCGGCTTCGTGTCGACGGCCGGGTCGGCGTACTTCTCGAGCAGCTCGTGCTCCACCCTGCGCACCGCCTCCGCGCGGGTCGGCGCGTCCAGCTGCTCGCGCAGCACCTCGTCGTGCGCGTAGTAGTAGCGCAGGTAGTAGCTGGGTACGTTGCCGAGCAGCGAGATCAGCGAGGCGGGCAGCTCGATCTCCTCGGCCAGCTCGCCGAGGTGCGCGCCGAGCAGGTCCGGGAGCACGTCGGCGCCGTCGACGGTCACCGAGCGCTCCCAGGTGAGGTGGTTGAGCCCGACGTGGCCGAGCGCGACCCGGCCGTGGTCGACGCCGAGGAGCTTCGCGAACCGGCGCTGGAAGCCGATCGCCACGTTGCACAGGCCCACCGCGCGGTGCCCCTCCTGCAGCAGCGCGCGGGTGACGATCCCGACCGGGTTGGTGAAGTCGACGATCCAGGCGCCGGGCTTGGCGTGCCTGCGCACGACGTCGGCGACGCCGAGCACGACCGGGACGGTCCGCAGCGCCTTCGCGAAGCCGCCGGGCCCGGTGGTCTCCTGGCCGATGCAGCCGCACTCGTGCGGGAATGTCTCGTCGCCCTGCCGGGCGTCCTGCCCGCCGACGCGCAGCTGGATGAGCACCGCGTCCGCGTCCGAGACGCCCGCGACCAGGTCGCTCGTCGGCACGATGCGCCCGGGATGCCCGGCCGCCCGGAACATCCGCTCGCTCATCCCGCCCACCAGGCGCAGCCGGTCGGGGTCGGTGTCGACGAGCCAGAGCTCCTCGATCGGCAGCAGCTCGCGCAGCCGCGCGAATCCGTCGATGAGCTCGGGGGTGTAGGTGGATCCGCCACCCACGACTGCCAGTTTCACGCGCTATCCCTTCACGCCGGTGAGTGTGATGCCCTCCACGAACACGCGTTGGGCGAAGAAGAAGATGATGACGACCGGGACGGTGACGAGCATGGTCATCGCCATGGTCAGCCCCCAGTCCGTGCCGTGGACGCCGCGGAACGACGCGAGGCCGTAGGCGACCGGCCAGGACGCCGGGTTCTCCGAGGTGTAGAGCAGCGGACCGTAGTAGTCGTTCCAGGAGTTGAAGAACATGAAGATCGCGGTCGCGGCGATCCCCGGCTTCGCCATCGGCAGCACGACCCGCCAGAGCACCCCGAACTCGCCGTTGCCGTCGATGCGGGCGGCGTCCGAGTACTCGGACGGGATGGTCAGGAAGAACTGCCGCAGCAGGAAGATCGAGAACGCGTCGCCGAGCAGGTTCGGCAGGATGAGCGGCCAGAGCGTCCCGGTCAGGCCCAGCTGCGACCACATGACGTAGATCGGGATGGCCGTCACCTGCGGCGGCAGCAGCATCGCGATGATGATCGCGGTGAACAGCACGCCGGAGCCCCGGAAGCGGATCTTGGCGAGCGCGTACGCCGCGGGCACGGACGAGATCAGCATGAACGCGGTGGCGAGCACGGCGTACATCGCCGAGTTGGCGAACCACTGGGCGAGCGGGACCGTCGTGAACACGGTCACATAGTTCTGCCACTGGAACGGCTGCGGCCAGAGCGAGGCGGTGAGCGTCTGCGTGCTCGACATCAGCGAGGTCAGCAGCACGAACACCACCGGCGCGATGAACAGCACGGCGAGCACGATCAGGACGGCGTGCTCGGCGATCCAGCCGAGGATGCGCCTGGTGCGCAGCGAGCGCGGGGTGCGGATGCGGCGCTGCGGGGGAGCGACGCGGCCGGCGGAGCCTCCGGGAGCCGGCCGGGCGGGGGCAGAGGTCGCTGAGGTCATTGCGCGCCTTCCGGGGTGAACGCCTTGAACCGGCGCAGGAGCAGGATGAGCACGAACGCGGCGACGATGAACAGCAGCACGGCGAGCGCGGAGGCGTAGCCGAGCTGATAGGTGCCGAAGCCGCGGACGTAGAGCCACTGGGTGTAGGTCAGCAGCGAGCCGTCCGGGTAGCCGAGGGTGGTGCCGATGCCCTCGCCGACGACGGCCTTGCCGCTGGCGACCGAGGAGGCGACCGCGGCCTCCGTGAAGTACTGGATCGCTGCGATCACCCCCGTCACAGCGGCGAACAGCAGGACGGGCGCGATGCTCGGCAGCGTCACGTAGCGCACCTTCTGCACGCCGTTCGCCCCGTCCAGCGACGCGGCCTCGTACTGCTCGCGGGGCACGTCGAGCAGGGCGGCCAGGAAGATGATCATGATGTCGCCCATCACCCAGATCCCGAGCAGCACCAGCGACGGCTTCGACCAGGCCGGGTCGTTGAACCACAGCGGGCCCTTGATCCCGAACCAGGCGAGCACCTGGTTGACCGGTCCGGTGCCCGGGTTGAACAGGAACACGAACGCCACGACGCTCGCGACGGGCGGCACCAGCGCCGGCAGGTAGAACACCGTGCGCCAGAAGCCGGACGCGCGCCGCGCCCTGGCCAGCAGGCCCGCGATGACGAGCGCGAACGCCGTCTTCACCGGCACCCAGATCACGACGAACCACAGCGTGTTCAGGGTCGCGAGCCAGACGTTCGGGTCCTGCGTGAACAGGTACTGGTAGTTGCGCAGGCCGATCCACTGCGGCGCGGAGACCAGGTCGAACCGGGTGAACGAGTAGTAGACGGAGGCGATGAGCGGGTACACGAAGAAGATCGCGAGCCCGAGCAGCGCCGGGGCGAGCAGCGCGAGCGTGACCAGGTTGCGCCGCCGGCGGGAGCGGGAGGGGCGCGCGGGGCGGGCGGTCGCCCGCCCCGCGCTCTGTGCGGTGGCGGTCACGTCACGGACCCGTCGCGAGGGCGAGCGCGTCGTCGATCTGCTTGTCCACCGACTTCAGCCCGGCGTCGATGTCGCCGCCCTGGCTCTGGTACTTGTTCCACCAGTCCTGGAACGAGTTCTGGTAGCCGGCGCCGAGCGGGCTCGCGGGCGTCGTCATCACGTTCTTGTTCGAGGAGATGTCGAGGAAGGTCTTGAACTGCTGGGAGACCTCCAGCTTCGGCGAGGCGAGCGCGTCCTTCGTGGTCGGCACGTTCTTCAGGCCGTTGGCGAGCTTCACGATGGCGTCGGTGTCCGTCGTGAGGTACTTGAGCAGCGTCCACGCCAGCTCCGGGTTCTTGGAGCCCTTGGAGATGCCGATGATGTTGCCGGTGATGTACCCGCCGCCGTAGAGGTCGGTGTGACCGTCCGCGGTCGGGAACGGCGCGGTCCCGTAGTCGAGGCCCTTCGCCTGGTCGTCGATGAACGCGGTGCGGTACTCGCCGTCCATGTTCATCGCCACCTGGCCGGTCTGGAACGCGTTGTCGGCCGAGAACTCCTGGCCGAGGCCCGAGGTGAAGGTGTTCAGCTTGTCCCAGCCGATCTTGTCGACGTAGGCCTTCTGCCACTCGATCAGCTCCTTCCAGCCGGGGGAGGAGGAGATCGCGCTGGTGCCGTCCGCCTTCAGCCACTCGGCGCCGGCGGCCGGGCCGTAGTGCGCGGCCGAGTTCTCGTACCAGCCCATCGTCGGGTTGAAGCCGAGGGTCTTGATCGAGCCGTCCGGGTTGAACGTGGTCAGCTTGTCCGCCATCGTCTCCAGCTCGCCGAGCGTCTTCGGCGGCTCGGTGAAGCCGGCGGCCTGCAGCAGCTTCTTGTTGTAGTAGAGCCCGTACACATCGGCGAGCATCGGCATCGCGCAGCGGTTGCCCTTGAACTCGGTGTACGACTTCACGGTGTCGCTGAACTGGCTCATGTCGACCTTGTCGCGCTCGATCACCTTGTTGAGCGAGCGGAACGCGCCGTTGGAGCAGAAGTTGCCGACGATGTCGGTGGAGTAGGAGAGGCCGACGTCGACCTTGCTCCCGGTGGCGATCGCCTTCTGCAGCTTCTCGTCGTCCTGGCCGGAGTGCACGTCGACCTTGATCTTCGGGTACTTCTTCTCGAAGTCGTCGACGACCGACTGGATGACCTTCGCCTCCCGGTCGGAGAAGAAGTGCCAGAACGACACGGTCCCGGACTGGTCGGAGGGCGCGGAGTCCTGGAAGGACGAGCCGCCGGACCCGCCGGAGCAGCCGGCGAGGGCGAGTGCCGCGGCCGCGGCGACCGCGGCTGCTGCGAGGAGAGATGAGTGTTTCACGGGTGGTTTCCTCACTGATTCCTTCTCGTGATGCTTCGAATGGATGGGACGTGCGTGGTGCTGGTGGTGCGAGGGTGGTCCGTCCTAGACCGCGATCCGGGACACCTCGGCGAAGAGCGCGTCGCGCACTTCGGAGAGCAGGTGCACGCGCGCTCCCCGGAGGACCGGGTGCGCGGGGACGCCGGTGGCGACGACGGTGGGGGAGCCCCAGCGTTCGCGCAGCAGACCGGCGACGAGGTCGGCGAGGGCGGGGCCGAAGGCCGCGCCGGTCGGCCCGCCGAGCACGACCCGCTCCGGGTCGAGCAGGGCGAGCACGGGCACGACGCCGACGGCGACGCGGGTCGCGAGCTCGGCGAGGAGGGCGTCGGGGGCGCCGTCCGCCGTGACGGCGGCGAGCGCATCCTCGTAGCCGCTACGGAGGCCGTGCCCGGCGGCGATGCGGGCGACGGTCGGGCCTCCGATGAGGTCCTGGAGGTCCTGGGCGGCGGGGTCGAGCTCGGCGGCGGAGCGCGGGATGGGCAGGTAGCCGATCTCGCCGGCGCCGCCGGAGGCTCCGCGGTGCACGGACCCGGCCTGGTCGACGGCGAGGCCGAGGCCGTCGCCCATCCAGAGCAGCGCGAACCCGCCGGTGTCCCGTCCAGCGCCGTCGGTGCGCTCGGCGATCGCGGCGAGGTTCACGTCGTTGTCGATGTGCACAGCGACGCCGAGGGCGTCCTCGAGCCGGGCGCGGATGCCGCGCTTCGTCCAGCCGGGCAGCGTCTCGATGTAAGTGAGCTCGTCGGTGCGCGGGTCCAGCGCGCCCTGGACGCCGACGCTGACCGCCTGCACCCGCTCGCTCTCGACCCCGGCCGCCGCGCACGCGGCGTCGATCGCGAGCCGCAGGTCGTCCTCCGGTCCGCGCGAGGCGAGCGGGGTCACGGCGATGGGATGCTCCGCCCCGGACGCGTCGACGACCGTCGAGCGCAGGTGCGCCGCATCGATGTCGACGGCGACCCCGAGCATCCGGTCGGTGCGAACGGCGTAGCCGGCGGCGTTCGGACCGCGCCCGGCGGAGACCTCGCCGACCACGTGGATCAGGCCGGCCGTCTCCAGGCGCGACACCATCTGGGCGGCGGTGGGCTTGGAGAGCCCGGACAGCTCGCCGATGCGGGTGCGGGTGAGGACGCCGTGCTCGAGCAGCAGCGCGAGCGCGGTTCGGTCGTTGGTCTCGCGCAGCCACGCGGGGGTGCCGCGGACCGGGGTGGTGCCTGCCATCCTCATCCCTTCGTCGGGTTGGGAGAGAATGTATCAGGAAACTTTCTTTATAGATAGAGCGTTTTCTTGCGCGGCGGCTTCGCGGGGTTTCGCGGGGCTGCGGGCCGCCCGTCGGAGGCGCGCCGACCGGTCGCGACGCGCCGCTCCGCGCGGTGCATCACGGCACGTCGCGACCGCTCGCCGTGCCCGCTGCGCTGAGCGGTCGCGACACGCCGCTACGGCGCGGGGATGACGGCGCGTCGCGACCGCTCGCCCGGGGCGCGGGAGGACAAACGGACGGGCGGGCGGGGCGGGCGCTCGGCTGCCCGCCCCGCCGCGCGGCCTACCCGAAGGCGCGCGCGTGGTCGACGAGGCGGTCGAAGGCCGCATCCAGGTCGGGGTCGAAGCGCTGCCGGGAGGCGTCGGCCAGGTACCAGTCGACGATCTCGCCCGCGCCGTGCGCGAACGGCACCCGCGCCTGGAACTCGGGGACGAGCGCCTTCACCTTGCTGTTGTCGAACTGCATGGAGTGCGCCTTGTCGCCCAGCAGGCCCGGCCCGAGCTCCGGCACGACCGCCGCGATGGACTCGCTCGCCACGTGCACGAGGTCCGCCTCCACGCCGAGCGCCTCGGCCAGGTAGCAGTAGATCTGGTCCCACGTCGGCGCCTCGTCGGAGGTGATGTGGAACGTGTCGCCGACCGCCTCCGGCCGGCCGAGCAGGCCGGCGAACGCGACGGCGAAGTCGGTGTTGTGCGTGATCGTCCAGCGGCTCGACCCGTCCCCGTGCACCACGACCGGCGCACCCCTGCGCATCCGCTCCAGGTCGGTCCAGTGCCCGCTGGTCGGGATCATGGTGCGGTCGTAGGTGTGCGACGGGCGCACGATCGTGATCGGGAAGCCGCGCTCGCGGTACGCCTCGACCAGCAGGTCCTCGCACGCGATCTTGTCGCGCGAGTACTGCCAGAACGGATTGCGCAGCGGCGTCGACTCCGTGACGGGCATCCGCGAGGGCGGCGTCTGGTAGGCCGAGGCGGAGCTGATGAAGACGTACTGCCCGACCCTGCCCTCGAACAGGTCGAAGTCGGTGCGGATGTGCTCCGGGGTGAACGCGAGGAACTCCGCGGCCACGTCGAAGCTGCGTTCCCCGAGGACGGCGTGCACGCTCTCCGGGTCCCGGATGTCCGCGTGCAGCACCTCCACTCCTTCCGGCAGCGGGCGCAGGCCGCTGGATCCGCGGTTGACGACGGTGACGTCGTGGCCCTTCTCCAGTGCCCGAGCGACGCACGCGGAGCTGATGACCCCCGTGCCGCCGATGAAGAGTGTCCGTGTCGCAGCCATACCTGATTCACTCCTAACGCGTCATCGCCGCGGGCTTCCCCCGAAGCCCTCAGACTAGTCCGCCGACGGGCGTACACTCCACAGCGCCCATCGCATCCGCCGCCCCGGAAGGAGCCGCCCTCGACGTGTCCCTGCGCACCTGGCCCGGACTTGCCATCTCCTGTCTGCTCGCCATCGTCGTCGCCGTCCTCATCACGGCGATCGTCGGGCTGATCCTGCGGTCGGTGGGCCGACGGCGCCAGTGGCCGGCCCTCCTGATCGCGCGGGCGCGCGTGCCGTTCCGGCTGTTCATCGCGGTGATCGCGCTCTGGATCGCCGTGACCGTCAGCCTGCCGCCCGAGGTCACGCCGGGCTGGCGGGAGGGCATCCACCACACCTTCCTCATCCTCGCGATCGCGACCGGCGTCTGGTTCGCCGCTGGCCTCGCCGTGTTCGTGGAGGACCTGGGACTGGCCAGGTACCGGGTGGATGTGCCGGACAACCGCTACGCGCGCAAGGTGCGGACGCAGGTGCTCATCATCCGCAGGCTCACCGTCGTGGCCGCGGTCGTCATCGGGCTCGGCGCCGTGCTGCTCACCTTCCCCGCGCTGCAGGCGGCCGGCGCGAGCCTCCTGGCCTCCGCGGGCGTCATCGGCATCATCGCCGGTGTCGCCGCGCAATCGAGCCTCGCCAACCTCTTCGCCGGCATCCAGCTCGCCTTCAGTGACGCCATCCGCATCGATGACGTCGTGGTCGTGGAGCAGCAGTGGGGGACCGTCGAGGAGATCACCCTCACCTACGTCGTCGTGCACATCTGGGACGACCGCCGCCTGGTGCTGCCGTCCACCGAGTTCACGACCAAGCCGTTCGAGAACTGGACGAGGCAGCACAGCGAGCTGCTCGGCTCTGTGGAGTTCGACCTCGACTGGCGGGTCTCGCCCGGCGGGATGCGCGCCGAGCTGAACCGGGTGCTCGCCGGCACCGACCTGTGGGACGGTCGGACCGGCGTGCTCCAGGTGACCGATGCCGTGAACGGCTGGGTGCGCGTGCGCGTGCTGGTCACCGCCAAGGACGCGCCGACCCTGTTCGACCTGCGCTGCCTGGTGCGCGAACGGCTGATCGACTGGATGCAGCGCTACTCCGACGCCGCCCTGCCGCGCACCCGCGTGGAGATGGTGGAGGCGCCGGAGCGCACCGTCCCGACGGCACGCGCGCAGGCGCACACCGGGGACGACGCGCGGCTCTTCGGCGGGTCGCCGGATGGGGAGCAGCGCGCCGCCCAGTTCACCGATGCCATCCCGATCCAGGCGGACCCGGGCGAGGCGGCGGAGAAGCGGTCAGACCCGCCGCTCCCCTGACGCCTCCTCCCTCGCCATCCGTCCCGGAGTCCTTCACGCGACACGCCGGGCGAAACGTGCAGAACTCCGGAAGCGATGGCGGGGGTACCGCGGACGACCGCTGCCAGCGAACTCACAGGAACGGCGGGACCAACCGGGGCGCTCCCGCTGTTCTTCTCACTGACGGCGTCGCAGCCAGCGCCGCCGCACCGAGGAGGAAACGTGACACAGGACTACCGCAAGGACCAGGACGCCATCGCGCGGCTCACCCCCGCGCAGTACGCGGTCACCCAGGAGGCGGCGACAGAGCCGGCCTTCCGCAACGAGTTCTGGAACAACCACGAGGAGGGCCTGTACGTCGACATCGTCTCGGGCGAGCCGCTCTTCGCGTCCGTCGACAAGTACGACAGCCGCTCCGGCTGGCCGAGCTTCACCGTCCCGGTCGACCCGGCGAACATCGTCGAGAAGGCCGACACCAGCTATGGGATGCGGCGCGTGGAGGTGCGCTCCGCCCACGGCGACAGCCATCTCGGCCACCTGTTCGACGACGGCCCGGCCGAGGCGGGCGGCCTGCGCTACTGCATCAACTCCGCCGCTCTCCGGTTCGTCCCGCTCGCTGAGCTCGACGAGGCCGGCTACGGCGACTACCGCCACATGTTCGAGAAGTAGGAAAGAAGGAGAATCAGCGATGACGACACAGAAGGCCATCCTCGCCGGAGGCTGTTTCTGGGGCATGCAGGACCTCATCCGCAAGCGCCCCGGAGTCGTGAGCACCCGCGTCGGCTACACCGGCGGCGACGTGCCCAACGCCACCTACCGCAACCACGGCAGCCACGCCGAGGCGATCGAGATCGAGTTCGACCCGGAGAAGGTCAGCTACCGCGACCTGCTCGAGTTCTTCTTCCAGATCCACGACCCGTCGACCAAGAACCGTCAGGGCAACGACGTCGGGACCAGCTACCGCTCGGCGATCTTCTACGAGGACGACGAGCAGCGCCGGGTGGCGGAGGACACCATCGCGGACGTCGACGCCTCCGGCCTCTGGCCGGGGAAGGTGGTCACCGAGGTGAGCCCGGCCGGCCCGTTCTGGGAGGCGGAGCCGGAGCACCAGGACTACCTGGAGCGCATCCCGTGGGGCTACACCTGCCACTTCGTGCGCCCGGGCTGGACGCTGCCGCGCCGCGAGGCCGCCGCGAGCTGACGCGCACCCACGCGCACCGACGCGCACCGATCAGGAGGGCCGTCCCGGGAGACCGGGCGGCCCTTCGCCGTTCCGGAGCCTCGGAGATTTGGCACAAATCGTGCCTTCCCGGCCGGCCGCAGCCATCATTTGTGCCACATGTGTGCCCGGACGGAACGGTCAGGCGGCGCGCTGCAGGAGCACGGCGACCTCCATGTGCCCGGTCTGCGGGAACATGTCGAGCACCCGGCCGGTGACGATGCGGTACGACGGCATCCTGGCCAGGTCGTGCGCCAGGCTCTTCGGGTTGCAGCTGGAGTAGACGACCCCGGGGATGCCGGAGCCCTCGAGCCAGCCGGCGAGCTCCGCGCCGATCCCGCGGCGGGGCGGGTTGACGATCACGAGGTCCGGCCGCGTCTTCGCCGACAGCGCGAACGCCGTCGCGTCGCCGGCGCGGAACGCCACCTGCGGCAGGCCGGCCGCCGCGGCGGTCGCGCGGGCGCTGCGCACCGCCTCCCTGCTGGTCTCGACCCCGACCACGCGGCGCCCGGCAGCGGCGACCGCGAGCGCGAAGCCGCCGACGCCGCAGTACAGGTCCCACACGCTGGCGGGGGAGACGGTGTCCACCCACGCGGCCACCTGGTCGTAGAGCCGCTCGGCCACCGCGGTGTTGGTCTGGAAGAACGACTGCGGGCGCAGCCGCAGCGGCATCCCGCCCACCCGCATCACGAGCGACGAGTCCGGGGTGAGCACGATCTCGCGCTCGCCCTCGACGACCGCCTTGTGCTCCGGCTGGATGTTCGCCGTCACCACGCGCGCGTTCGGCAGCGCGGAGAGCAGCCCGGGCAGCCCGGCGCGGATCCGCGGGACGCAGTCCTCTGAGCGCACGACGAAGCGGATCATCAGCTCGTCGTCGGGGGAGAGAGTGACCAGAACGTACTTGAGGTCGCCGCGCCGGTCGGGGACGCTGTACGGCACCAGTCGCGTCGCCGTCACGAAGCCGGCGAGCACCGGCAGCGCCGCCCGCACGCCCGGGGCGCAGATGCCGCACTCGCGCAGGTCGATCCCGCGGTCGTTCTCGTCGAGGATGCCGATGGTCGGCGCATCGACGCTGCCGCCGACGACCATCTTCGCCTTGTTGCGGTACCCGGACTCCGCGCTCGCGACCGGCGGCAGCCAGGCCGCGTCGCCGTACGGAGCCAGCAGCTCGCGCGCGTGCGCGTCCTTGTCCGCCAGCTGCGCCGCATACGGCGTGCCCATGAGCGTGCAGGACCGGCACACGCCGGCATCGAAGTACGAACAGTCCATCCCGCCCTCGATTTTACGGGGTTCGGCCGGTGTCCCCAGCCGGTCCCCGCTGGACCGACCCCACACAAAAACAATGTTGTTTTACGTTGGATCGTGTTGTATCGTGTTGGAAACCAACGAGGGAGTGGACGTGTACGCAACGGAGCGCCAGGGCCTGATCGAGCGGATGCTCGTCGAGGAGGGCCGCGTCGCCGTGGTCGAGCTGGCCGAGCGCTTCGGCGTCACCACCGAGACCGTTCGCCGCGACCTCGACAGCCTCGAGCAGGCCGGAGCGCTGCGCAGGGTGCACGGCGGAGCCGTCGCCCTGGAGCGGGCGAGCACCGCGGAGGCTTCCGTCCTCGAGCGCACCGCGCTGCGCGCAGACACCAAGCAGCGGATCGCCGCACGCGCGCTGGACGTGCTCGGCGACGCGTTCACCGGCTCCCTCTACTTCGACGCGGGGACGACGACCGCCGCCGTCGCCGGGCAGCTCCCGGCCCGGCTGGCCGAAATCCGCGGCGACGCCGAGGTCGTCACACACTCGCTGACCCTCGCCCCCGCGCTCGCCGGTGCGGACCGGGTGGCGCTGACCGTCGTCGGCGGCCGCATCCGCGGGGTCACCGCCGCGGCGGTCGGCGCCGGCACCGTCCGCTCGATCCAGTCGCTGCGCCCGGACGTCGTCTTCGTCGGCACCAATGGCGTCTCTGCCGGCTTCGGGCTCAGCACCCCGGACCCGGAGGAGGCGGCGGTCAAGGACGCCATCGTCCGCGCCGCCCGGCGCGTCGTCGTCGTCGCCGACGCCAGCAAGTTCGAGACGGAGTCGCTGGTCAGCTTCGCCGCGCTGGACGCGGTCGACCTGCTGGTGACCGACCGCGAGCCGGACGGCCCGCTCGCCGCTGCTCTCGCCGACGCCGGGGTGGAGGTGTGGGCGGCATGATCGTCACGCTCACGGCCAACCCGTCGCTCGACCGCTCCATCACGCTCGCCGCGCCGTTGCGGCCCGGCGAGGTGCAGTACGCGGCCGCGGCGCGCGAGGATGCGGGCGGCAAGGGGATCAACGTCGCCCGGGTGGTCGCAGCGGCCGGAGTCCCCGCGCTCGCCGTGCTCCCGCTGGCCGAGGACGACCCGTTCGGCGCCGTGCTGCGCTCGGCCGGGGTGCAGACCAGACCCGTCCCGATCCACGGTCACGCCCGCGCGAACCTCACCATCACCGACCCGGCCGGGGTGACCACCAAGCTCAACCTGCCGGGCAGCACCCTCACGCCCGCCGACGCCGCGGCCCTGGTGGATGCGGTGGTCGAGGCGTGCGCGGGCGCCGGCTGGCTGGTCCTCGCCGGCTCCCTGCCGCCCGGCGCCGGCGACGACTTCTACGTGACCGTGATCGACGCGGTCCGCGGGCGCTGGGGCGACGCCGCCCCGAAGATCGCCGTCGACACCTCGGGCGAGGCCCTGCGCCGCGCGGTGTTCGACGGCCACCCCGACCTGATCAAGCCCAACGAGGACGAGCTCGCCGAGCTCTCCGGCGTCGCCTTCGCGGGCGACGACCTGCCGCAGGCCGTGCTCGCCGTCGCCCGCACCATCGTGCCCGCGCACGCGGGCGCCGCGCTGGTCACGCTCGGAGCGCTCGGCTCCGTTCTCGTGACCGCCGAGGGCGGCTCCGTCGCCGAGGCGCCGCGCATCCGCGTGCGCAGCACCGTCGGCGCCGGAGACAGCGCGCTCGCCGGCTACCTGCTGGCGGACACAGCGGGAGCCGGCGACGAGGACCGGCTCGTCCTCGCCGTCCGCTACGGCTCCGCCGCCGCGTCGCTGCCGGGCACGCAGGCCCCGCGCGCCGCCGACCTGCCGGGGGACGACATCCGCGTCGCCGCCCTGCACCCCTGAACTCCCGACCCTGGAACACCCTGGAGGCACCCGTGTCATCGAAGACCATCACCCCCGAACTCGTCGGACTCGACATCGGCTACGGCGACAAGAGCGCGGTCATCCGCGCGCTGGCCGCCCGCGTCGTGGCCGAGGGCCGCGCGACCGACGCCGACGCCCTCTACGAGGACGCCTGGGCGCGCGAGCAGAAGGACGAGACCGGCCTGCCCGGCGGCATCGCCATCCCGCACGCCAAGAGCGCCGCGGTCACTCAGCCCTCGCTGGCGTTCGCGCGGCTGAAGCCCGGCGTCGACTTCGGCGCCTCGGACGGGCCGGCCGACCTCGTCTTCCTCATCGCCGCGCCGGAGGGCGCCGCCGAGGCCCACCTCGCCGTCCTGTCCAAGCTCGCCCGCAGCCTGATGCTGGACGAGTTCACGGCGGGGCTGCGCGCCGCGACGACCCCGGAACAGATCGTCGCGCTCGTGGACGAGGCGATCGGCGAGTCCGAGCCCGCGGCGGAGCCGGCGGAGCCGCAGACGGCCGAGCCGGTCCCCGCGGCCACGACCCCCGCGATCCCCGCTCCCGCCGGGATCGACCCCGCCCTCCTGATCGACGGCCGTCCCGCCCGGATCGTCGCCGTCACCTCGTGCGCGACCGGCATCGCCCACACCTTCATGGCCGCCGACGCGCTCACCGCCGCCGGGAAGGCCACCGGCGTCGACCTGGTGGTCGAGCCGCAGGGCTCCAGCGGCTACCAGGCGCTGCCGCAGAGCGTCATCGACGCGGCGGACGCCGTCATCTTCGCCAACGACGTCGACGTGCGGGAGGAGGCGCGGTTCGCCGGCAAGCCCGTCGTCCGCACCGGCGTCAAGCGCGGCATCGAGCAGCCGAAGCAGCTGATCGCCGAGGCGGTCTCCGTCGCGGCCGACCCGGACGGCGCCCGCGTCAGCGCGAGCGGCGCATCCGCCGCCGCGACATCGGCTCAGAGCCTGTCCTGGGGCAAGAACATCCAGCGCATCCTGCTCACCGGCGTCAGCTACATGATTCCGTTCGTCGCGGGAGGCGGCCTGCTGATCGCGATCAGCTTCCTGCCGTTCCTCGGCGGCTACGGCATCGCGCTCGCGCACGGCGACTCGGGCGTCAACAACGCCGTCTACGTGCTCCAGCACTACGCGATCTGGAACCTGCCGCCGGAGGGTCTCGGCTACTACCTCGGCGCGATCGCGTTCGAGATCGGCAGTGTGAGCCTCGGCTTCCTGGTTCCCGCGCTCGCCGGCTACATCGCGTTCGCGATCGCCGACCGGCCCGGCATCGCTCCCGGTTTCGTCGCCGGCGCCATCGCGGTGTTCATGAACGCCGGCTTCCTCGGCGGCCTGATCGGCGGTCTGCTCGCCGGCTTCGCGGCCTGGCTGATCGGCCGGCCGACGGTGCCGCGGTGGCTGCGCGGCCTGATGCCGGTCGTGATCATCCCGCTCGGCGCCTCCATCATCGCCTCCGGGCTGATGCTGCTGATCCTCGGGGCGCCGATCGCCTGGCTGATGACCCAGCTGACGAGCTTCCTCAACGGCCTCACCGGCGCCGGCGCGATCGCGCTCGGCATCATCCTCGGCCTGATGATGTGCTTCGACCTGGGCGGCCCGATCAACAAGGTGGCGTATGCGTTCGCCGTCGCCGGGCTCGCGGCGCAGACCCCGGCCAGCTTCCAGATCATGGCCGCGGTGATGATCGCCGGCATGGTCCCGCCGCTCGGCATGGCGCTCGCCTCGACCGTGCTCTACCGCCGCGGCTTCACGCAGGTGGAGCGCGAGAACGGCGCGGCGGCCTGGCTGCTCGGCCTCTCGTTCATCTCGGAGGGCGCGATCCCGTTCGCCGCGGCCGACCCGCTGCGTGTCATCCCCGCCAACCTGGTCGGCGGCGCGGTCGCCGGCGGCCTGGCGATGGCGTTCGGCGTCGAGTCGCGGGCGCCGCACGGCGGCATCTTCGTGTTCTTCGCGATCGACCCGATCTGGGGCTTCCTGCTGGCACTGGCGGCGGGGACGGTCGTCACGGCCTTCATCGTCGTGGGGCTCAAGCGCTTCGCCGCACCGAAGCGCGAGGCCGCGATCGCCGCGGAGGACGCCGTGGACGAGCGCGTCGAGGCCGCCGTCGTCTGAGCACCGCGCCCGGCCGGCGCATCGAGGGAACGAGAGAGAGCGAGAGAACCATGTCCCAGCGAGAAGCAACCGTCGCCAGCGCCTCCGGGCTGCACGCCCGCCCCGCGAAGCTGTTCGTGCAGGCTGTTCAGGAGAAGGCCATCCCGATCACCATCGCCGTCGGAGACGGCCCGCAGCTGAACGCGGGGAGCATCCTGTCGCTCATGGGCCTGGCGGCGGGCACGGGGACCGTC
Organism: Leifsonia sp.; assembly: GCF_051955155.1. Lineage (NCBI taxonomy): Bacteria > Bacillati > Actinomycetota > Actinomycetes > Micrococcales > Microbacteriaceae > Leifsonia > Leifsonia sp. The sequence continues at coordinate 2,106 of NZ_JBQCGZ010000097.1, read as the reverse complement.
GTCACGCTGCGATCGGACGCGCCCGGCGCCGACACAGCGCTCGACGACCTGGTCGCGCTGCTCGAGACGGACCTCGACGCGGAGTGATCCGCGGCGGCGGTGCGAATGGCGGCGGAGTGGATACGGTGCCCCCAGTAGGATTTGAACCTACGGCCTTCTGCTCCGGAGGCAGACGCTCTATCCCCTGAGCTATGGGGGCCAGGAGTGCCCGTCCAGCGTAGCATCCCTCGGCCGGCGGTTCGTCCAAACCGACCGGCGCGGATCAGTCCGAGGGGATGTTCGCGAGCACGTCCTGCATGAGCGGCGCGGGGTCGCCCGGCTCGAAGAACGCCGTCGACTCCGCGACCACCCAGTAGCTGCCGCGGAAGATCTGCACCTGGCCGCTCTTGCCGGGCTTGAAGTAGCCCTCGATGGGAGGCGTGCCGTAGGTGGGGACCGGGTGGGCCACCGTGATGGCGTCGTTCTTGAGACCCTCCAGGCGGTCCTTCGGTGGCCGGGCGACCGCGATCTCGATGACGGCGCCGGTGGATGCGTCCCGCCAGGCGCAGGTCGCGCCCTGCCAGTCCGCGATCTGCTTCTCGAGCGTTCCGGCCTTCGGCGCGTAGTCCTGCACGGCGGCGAAGGACGGCTCTGCCGCCTGCAGCTGCTCCGGCGTCACCACCTGGTCGCAGGTGAGGGTCACCGGGGTCGGCGGAAGCGTCGGCGTCGGGGTCGGCGTCGGGGTGGTGACGGCGGCCGGAGTACCCGTGCCGGTGGCGCCCGGCGTCGCGGCCGGCTTGGCGCTCGGGGCGCAGCCTGCGAGCGCCACCACGGCGGCGAAAGCGAGGGCGGCGGCGGCCGTCCGGGCAGTGAGGTGGCGCATGCTGCGGGTGTCTTCCTGGTCGTCACGGTGCGAGTCGCCTGCACCCTATCAAGCGCAGTCGAGCGAATCCGGTCCTCGCATCGCCACCGTTCCTGAGTCGCGCACGGTGTGTGCCGGCCTGTCGCGTGAACGACGCGGGAAAACAGGTGCCGCGCGGACTCCGTGGCCACGAAGGCCGGTGGTGCCGCATGACAGGCGGTGAACGCGTGAGCGGCCGTCCAGGGTCTTCCTCCCGGTGCGGTCGGCGTTGGGACCGCCAACGAGCAGGGCACCAAGTGAATCCGGCACCACCCCCACGGACTTCGAAAGCCCTGACCGTGGCCAGGACCGATCCCGCGCGCCGGTAGAATCGTTGCTCATGACTCCCGCTGACCTCTCCGACGCCCTGCTGCCCATCGTGACGACGGTGGTCGACCGGCGACGAGAGGCCGCGACGGACGCCGCCGAGCTGACGATCACGGCCGCGGACATCCCGCTCGAGCGGCCGAAGAACCGCGAGCACGGCGACTGGGCGTCGAACGTCGCCATGCGCCTCGCGAAGCGCGTCGGCGCGAATCCCCGCGAGCTCGCCTCGGAGATCGCCGAGGCGGCCGCGTCCATCGACGGCGTCGCCTCCGCGGAGGTCGCGGGCCCCGGCTTCATCAACTTCCGGCTGGAGGCGGCGGCCGCCGGTCAGCTGGCGAAGACCATCCTCGACGCCGGGGAGGCGTACGGCACCGGGCACGTCTACGACGGCCTGCTCGTCAACCTCGAGTTCGTCTCCGCGAACCCCACCGGCCCTATCCACCTCGGCGGCGCCCGCTGGGCGGCGGTCGGCGACAGCCTCGCCCGCATCCTGCAGGCCGAGGGCGCCGACGTCACCCGCGAGTACTACTTCAACGACCACGGCTCGCAGATCGACCGGTTCGCCCGCAGCCTGCTCGCCGCCTACCTGGGCGAGCCGACCCCGGAGGACGGCTACGGCGGCGCGTACATCGGCGAGATCGCCGAGCGCGTCTCGGCCGGCTACGACGGCGACCTGGCCGCGCTGTCCCGCGATGAGCAGCAGGAGGTGTTCCGCTCGCGCGGCACCGAGCTGATGTTCCAGGAGATCAAGGACCGCCTGCACGCCTTCGGCGTCGACTTCGACGTGTACTTCCACGAGGACTCGCTGCACGAGTCCGGTGCGGTCGAGCGCGCGATCGAGCGGCTGCGCGAGCAGGGTCACATCTTCGAGGCGGACGGCGCCATCTGGCTGCGCACGA
>NZ_JBQCGZ010000096.1:0-46192 GCF_051955155.1 Leifsonia sp. | reverse complement strand
AGGTGGGTGGACGGCGTCCGCGACGGTTCGTCGGCGGCGGGGAGGACGCATCGCCTCCGCGTCGGGGCGCCGTCGCGCGCCCGCGCCGAGGTGCCATCCCCATCCCCTCATCCGGCCGTGCATCGGCCGAGAATCGGACATCCCATGAACACGCGTTTCCTCACGCGCGCCGGCGTCGCCTCCGTCGCGGCCGTCGCGCTCGCCCTCGCCGCCCCGCTGGCGGCGAGCGCCCACGTGCACGTCGACCCCGACCAGGCCTCCGTCGGCGGCTACTCCACCCTGACCTTCAAGGTCCCCAACGAGTCGGCGAAGGCCGGAACGGTCAAGCTGGAGGTGGACCTGCCCACCGACACGCCGCTCACCTCGGTCTCGTACCAGCCGGTCGCCGGCTGGACGACGCAGGTCGTCTCCGAGACGCTGCCGAAGCCGGTGAAGACGGACACCGGCACCATCACGGAGGCGCCGGTGAAGGTGGTCTGGACCGCCGGCTCCGGCGTGCAGATCGCGCCGGGCCAGTTCCAGCAGTTCGTCATCTCTGCCGGCGCGATGCCGGACACCGGGAGCATCCTGCTGCCGACCCACCAGTACTACTCGGACGGCACCGTCGTCGACTGGGACCAGAAGACCCCGGCGTCCGGCGCGGAGCCGGAGCACCCGGCGCCGACGGTCTACATCACCGAGGCCCCGCCGGCGGGGGAGGACTCCGCCGTGCCGAGCGTCGCCGCGACGCCCGGCGCAGAGCCGGCACCGGCATCCGCCTCCCCGGCTGCCGCTGCCGCCGCGATCGGCCTGGGCATCGGCGGGCTGGCGCTCGGCGCGATCGCACTCGTGGTCGCGGTGTTCGCCGCGACCCGGCGCGGGCGCCCGGCGCAGGGCGCGGGCAAGTGAGCGCGGCCGCGCGGGACGCCCGTCCCGCGCGGTCGTGGAGGACGGCGGCCGCTGCGGCCGCGGGTGCGATCGCGGCGGCAGCGCTGGCGTTCGCACCCGCGGTCGCGGCGAGCGCCCACGACTACCTCGTGGAGAGCTCGCCCGCCGCGGGCTCGGTGCAGACCGTCCCCCTCGACCGCGTCAGCCTGACCTTCAACGATCGCGTCCTGGACCTGAGCGGCGACGGCTCGTCGGCGCTCGTCCAGGTGACCGCCGCGAACGGCCGGCACTTCGAGACGGGATGCGCGAGCATCGCCGATCGCACCGTCTCCGCCCCGGTCGCGCTCGGCCAGGACGGCCGCTACACGGTGGAGTGGCAGATCGTGTCCGCGGACGGGCACACCGTGTCCGACTCGCTGGTCTTCGACTACCGCGCACCGGCCGGCGCCGCCCGCAGCGAGGGCAGCCCCGACCGTCCCGGCTGCGGGGCGGCGAGGGAACAGCCGGCGGCGGCCGGCACCTCGACGCCCGCTCCGGCCGCGGCGAAGCAGGACGACGCCGTGGGGCTCGTGATCGGGATCGCCGTCGGGATCGTCGTGCTCGCCGCCGTCGGCGTGCTGGTGGTGGTGCTCACCGCGCGCCGGTCGCGCAGAAGCGCCCCGTCCGGCAGGCCCGCCCGGGAGCCGTCCCGTGAGGAGGACGACGAATGAGCGCCCGCACCGGCGGCACCCGGGTCGACCCGAACGACGCGGGCGCCCCCGGTGAGGCGGCGTTCCGCGAGCAGGAGCTGCGGCTGCCCCCGGTGAGCGTTCCGGCGCTGCTGGTGCTGCTGTGCGTGCCGCTCGCCGTCGCCGCCGCGCTGCTGGCGATGGTGTTCTCCGGTGCCTTCCTCACCGGGACCGCCCTACTGGACCCGGGCGACCTCGTGACGTACGGCCTGCCGGTGGCGCGCACCCTGCACGACATCGCGGCGACGGCGACCGTCGGCTTCCTGGCGGTCGCCGCGTTCCTCGCGCCGGGGCAGACGAAGCGGCCGGGGATGCTCGGCTGGGCGCAGTCCCGGGCGACGCGGTGGGCGGGCTGGGCGGGTGCCGCCTGGTTCGCGTGCGCGCTGGCCGTGCTCCTGCTCACCGGGGTGAGCGTCTCGGGCGTGCAGCCGGCGGACGCGCTGTTCTGGCCGACGCTCGGCACGTTCCTGTTCGGCGTCGAGCTCGGTCAGTCGCTCGTCGTCTCCGCCGTCGCGGTGCTCGTCGCGGCCGTGGTCGCGGCGCTCGCCCACCGGATCACCACCGCGGGCGTCGCGTTCGGCTTCGCCGTGTTCGCGCTGCTGCCGCTCGCGCTCTCCGGGCACGCCGCGGGCTCCTCGGAGCACGCGAACGCGGTCAACAGCCTCGCGGTCCACCTGGTCGGCGTGACCCTGTGGGCGGGCGGCCTGCTCGCCCTGCTGCTGCTGCGGACGACCATGAAGCGGGGCTTCCCCGCCGCCGTCGCGCGCTACTCGACGCTCGCCGGCTGGGCGTTCGCGGCGGTCGCGTTCTCGGGTGTCGTGAACGCGTCCCTGCGGCTGGCCTCCCCCTCCGACCTGCTGAAGCCGTACGGCATCCTCATCCTGGTCAAGGCCGCCGTGCTGGTGCTGCTCGGGATCGCCGGGGCGCTGCAGCGCAGGCGCGTGATCCCGCGACTGCGGCGCGACCCCGCCGACCGGAGGGCGTTCGCCGCGTTCGCGACCGCCGAGATCGTGTTCATGGCGCTGGCGGTCGGCGTCTCGGTCGGGCTGTCCCGCAGCGCGCCTCCCGTCTCGCAGCAGCCGCTCACCGGCGACGAGGCGCGCGAGGGCCTGCTCGGCTTCCCGTACCCGCCGCCGGTGACGGTGGAGCGGATACTGACGGTGTCCCACATCGACTGGGTGTGGCTCGCGCTCGCCGCGGTGCTCGCCGGGCTGTACGTCTGGGCGTTCGTCCGGCTGCGCCGGCGAGGCGACCCGTGGCCGGTGCACCGCCTGATCGCGTGGCTCGCGGGCTGCGTCGCACTGGTCTGGCTGACCAGCGGGGGCGCCGCCGTGTACGGGCTCGTGCACTTCAGCACCCACATGGTGCAGCACATGGGCCTGATGATGCTCGCGCCTCCCCTGTTCGTGCTCGGCGGTCCCGTGCTGCTCGCGCTGCGCGTGCTGCCCGCCCGGCACGACGGCAGCATGGGAGTGCGGGAGTGGCTGCTGCTGCTCACCCACTCCGGCTATCTGCGGTTCCTGTCCCGTCCGGTCGTCGCGGGGGTGATCTTCGCGGGCAGCCTCGTGGTGTTCTACTTCACGCCGGCGTTCCAGTCCGCGATGTTCAGCCACCAGTGGCACGTGCTGATGTGCGTGCACTTCCTGCTGAGCGGCTACCTGTTCTTCTGGGTGTTCATCGGGATCGATCCCGGGCCGCCGCGTCCCGCCTACCCGATCCTGTTCATCGTGATGCTGGCCACCCTGGCCTTCCACGCGTTCTTCGGGGTCGCACTGATGGAGAGCGGCTGCGTGCTCGCGGCCGACTGGTACCACGCGCTCGGGCAGACGGACGACGCCGCGCTGCTCGCCGACCAGCACGTCGGCGGCGGTGTCGCCTGGGGTGCGTCCGAGCTGCCGATGGTGCTGGTGGCGCTGCTCGTTGTGGCGCGCTGGGTGTCCTCGGACGAGCGCGCCGCCCGCCGCCTCGACCGCCAGGCGGAGCGCGACGGCGACGCCGAGCTGCGCGCGTACAACGAGCGGCTGGCGCGGCTCAGCCGGAGGGAGTGAGGCCGCTCAGCGCTCGTCGTGCCTGCGCTTCTTGGCGCCGGGCGCGTCCAGCAGCGAGAGCGCGAACAGCACGCCGAGCAGGCCGAAGATCACGAGCGCGGCGGCCAGGTCGCTCCACGCGAACGGGATGAGCGTCCCGTCGATCGAGAGCACCAGCACCGTCTCGATGACGCCGAACACCAGGAAGAACAGTCCGAGCAGCGTGCGGGTGACCCGGATGCGCCCGCGCCGGTGCAGCTCCACCCGCCGGAACTCGACCATCAGGGTCAGCAGCAGCAGCGGCAGGATCTGCGAGAGGGCGGCGGCGGTCGCGCTGTCCAGCAGCACGACGTGGACGTCCATCGGGTCGACCATGGGGTTCAGGGTACCGCGGGGCGCCGGTCCCGGGAGCCGCCGGGCCTCCCGCGGGCCCGGCGTCGCGGGTAGCCTGAGCCCTGGAATACCCGTCGCGCGAGCAAAGTTGAGCTAAGTAGACTCAACTCTGTCGGAAGACGTGGAAAGGACTTCAGAGTATGGCGAACATGCAGGGCGCGCCCTCCACTCAGGAGGAAGCCAAGAGCGCGCTCGAACAGTACGGCGTGAACCTCACGGAGATCGCCAAGAGCGGCAAGCTCGACCCGGTCATCGGGCGGGACGCCGAGATCCGGCGCGTCAGCCAGGTGCTCACCCGCAGGACCAAGAACAACCCGGTGCTCATCGGCGAGCCCGGCGTCGGCAAGACGGCCGTCGTCGAGGGCCTCGCCCAGCGCATCGTCGCGGGGGACGTCGCCGACTCGCTCAAGGGCAAGCAGCTGGTCTCGCTCGACCTGTCCGCCCTCGTGGCCGGCGCGATGTACCGCGGCCAGTTCGAGGAGCGGCTGAAGGCCGTCCTCAAGGAGATCAACGACGCCGAGGGCCAGATCATCACCTTCGTCGACGAGCTGCACATCCTCATGGGCGCGGGCGGCGGCGAGGGGTCGGTCGCGGCCTCCAACATGCTGAAGCCGATGCTCGCGCGCGGCGAGCTGCGCCTCATCGGCGCGACCACGCTCAACGAGTACCGCGAGTTCATCGAGAAGGACGCCGCGCTCGAGCGGCGCTTCCAGCAGGTGTACGTCGGCGAGCCGAGCGTGGAGGACACCGTCGCCATCCTGCGCGGGCTCAAGGGTCGCTACGAGGCGCACCACGGCGTGACCATCGAGGACTCCGCCCTGGTCGCGGCGGCCTCGCTCTCCAACCGCTACATCACCGCGCGGCAGCTGCCGGACAAGGCGATCGACCTGATCGACGAGGCGGCCAGCCGGCTCAAGATGGAGATCGACTCCGCCCCGGTCGAGATCGACACCCTGCAGCGCCAGGTGGAGCGGATGAAGCTGGAGGAGTTCGCCCTCAAGAAGGAGAAGGACGACGCCAGCAAGGAGCGCCTGGAGCAGCTGCGGCAGCGGCTGCGCGAGCAGGAGGACGAGCTCGAACAGCTGCAGGAGCGCTGGCGCGCCGAGAAGGCGTCGCTGAACCGCGTCGGCGAGCTGCGCTCGCAGCTGGACGAGGCCAAGACCCAGCGCGACCTGGCGCTGCGCGACGGCCGCTACCAGGAGGCGTCCCGCATCGAGTACGAGACCATCCCGAACATCGAGCGCGAGCTCGCGGAGGCCGAGCGTGCCGAGCAGCACCCCGACCACCCGCGCATGGTGAACGAGCAGGTCACCGCCGACGACATCGCCGCCGTGGTCGCCGCCTGGACGGGTATCCCGGTCGACCGGCTCACGCAGGGCGAGACCGAGAAGCTGCTGCACCTGGAGCACGAGCTCGGCCGCCGCATCATCGGTCAGAAGAAGGCCGTGCAGGCGGTCGCCGACGCGGTGCGCCGCACGCGCGCCGGGATCTCCGACCCCGGACGCCCGACCGGCTCGTTCCTGTTCCTCGGTCCGACCGGTGTCGGCAAGACGGAGCTGGCGAAGGCGCTCGCCGCCTTCCTGTTCGACGACGAGAAGGCGATGGTGCGCATCGACATGAGCGAGTACGGGGAGAAGTTCTCCGTCTCGCGCCTGGTCGGCGCGCCTCCCGGGTATGTCGGTTACGAGCAGGGCGGTCAGCTGACCGAAGCCGTGCGCCGTCGCCCGTACTCGGTGATCCTGCTGGACGAGGTGGAGAAGGCGCACCCCGAGGTGTTCGACGTGCTGCTGCAGGTGCTCGACGACGGCCGGCTCACCGACGGCCAGGGCCGCACGGTCGACTTCCGCAACGCGATCCTCATCCTCACCTCCAACCTGGGCAGCCAGTACCTGGTGGACCCGACGCTGAACGAGACCGAGCGCGAGGAGGCCGTGCTGCAGATGGTGCGGCAGGCGTTCAAGCCGGAGTTCGTGAACCGGCTGGACGACATCGTCGTGTTCTCCGCGCTCAGCCAGGACGAGCTCGGCGAGATCGTCGAGCTGAACATCGACCGGCTGATGCGGCGGCTCGAGGAGCGCCGGCTGGAGCTGGCGGTCACGCCGGACGCGCGGCGCTGGCTGGCTGAGCGCGGCTACGACCCGATCTACGGTGCGCGGCCGCTGCGCCGGCTGATGCAGCGCGAGATCGAGGACCGGCTGGCGACGGCGCTGCTCGCGGGCGAGATCCGCGACGGCGACCTGGTGCGGGTGGACCTCGACCCGAGCGGCGACCGCCTCAGCGTCGCGCCCGTGCGCGACGAGGCGGAGTAGTGGTTCCCTCCCGCCGCGGTCTCACGGCCGCGGCGGGAAGACCCCCTGCATCGCGATGATGTAGTTCAGCACGAGGTAGGGCTGCATGTTGTTGTGCGGCAGCCCGGAACCGGTGGGAGCGATGGCGGCCGGGTGCAGCGGGACCGCCGGAGCGCCCCCGTAGGCGGCCTCCGGCGTGCGGCCGACCCGCGGCATCGCGAACGACGCGCCTGTCGGGTTGCCGGTGGTGCCTGCGGCGGCCGTCACCTGGACGGTGTGGGTGTGCGCCGGCATCTCCGAGGTCAGCAGGGACACGGACTCCGCGCCCGCCGAGGTCCCCAGCGGGTAGTCCCCCCAGGCGTCGGTGCCGAGCGCGACCTGGCCCTGCAGGTTCGGCAGCGCGAAGTTCGACATGCCGTTGCCGCCGTAGGTGGTGCCGAGCAGCGCGAACAGCGCCGTGTTCTGGGCGATGGGCAGCAGCTGACCGTCGCAGAACGCCCAGCCTGTCGGGGCGAAGGTGAACGGGACGAGCCGGATCTCGGCGAGGAACGGTTCGGACACGGCGGCCTCAGTTCTGGGACGGGAAGATGCCCTGCAGGGCGATGGCGTAGTTGAGCGCCAGGTACGGCGCCATGTTCTGGTGCGGCTGCGAGCCCCCGGCCTGCGCGACCGTGGCGGCCGACAGCGTTGTGGAGGCGGCGGGGGCGTACGCGGCCTTGCCCGGCTGGGCGAGCACGGTCGCGGTGCTCGGGGTCGTGGCGGTCGCGGCGGCGGCGACGGAGAGTCCGTGCGTGTGCTGCGGGAGCTCGGCCAGGGTGAGCGTGTGCGTCGGCTCCCCGCCGATCTCGCCGAGGGTGTGACCGGATCCCTTGTGCACGGGAACCCGGCCGCGCAGGTCGGGCAGCTGGAACGTCGTCTGCCCGTTGCCGCCGTAGGTGGTGCCGAGCAGCGCGAACAGCGCCTGGTTCTGGTTGATCGGCAGGGTCTGGCCCCAGCAGAGCGCCCAGCCCTGCGGGGCGTACGTGAAGGCGACGAGGCGGATCTCGCCCAGGAAGGGTGTTCCCATCGGGTGCTCCTCGATTCAGGGACGGCTGGGGAAGATGCCGGACGTGCAGATGATGAAGTTCATGGCGAGGTACGGCTGGCGGTTCTCGTGCGGCTGCGTGCCGCCGCTGGGAGCGAGCTGCTGCGGCGAGAGCGGAGTGGACGGGACGGTCGAGCTGTACGGCACGTCCGCCCAGCCCGCGGGGAAGGCGCCCGCCGCGCTCGTCGTCGTCGCGGAGCCTGCCGCCTGGACGGCGTGGCTGTGCGCCGGGAGCTGCGGTCCGATCAGGGTGACCTGGTCCGCCCCACCCGTCTCGCCGAGAACGTAGTTCGGCAGGCCGTTGCCCTGCCCGGCGCCGAGCGGGAACCGGCCGCCGAGGTCGGGGAGGCCGAAGGTGTTGACGCCGTCGCCGCCGTAGTAGGTGCCGATCAGGCTGAACAGCGCGTCGTTCTGCGCGATGGCGAGGAGCTGACCTCGGCAGAACTCCCAGCCCTGCGGCGCGAAGGCGCCGGCGAACATCCGGATCTCGCCGATGTAGGGGTCGCTCATGATTCCTCCTCGTCGGGCACGGTGAAGACCGCCTCCAGGCTCAGGCCGTCTGCGGTGCGGCCGATCGGCACGAGGAACACCGGTTCGGCGATCCCGGCCCCGGTGAGCTCGTAGGTCTGCTGCTCGACGGGCGCGTCCGCGGCCGCGTCGAAGCGCAGGGAGAAGGCGAGCCAGCCGTTCGAGCGCCGCGCCTGCGTCACCTCGGTGAGCACGAAGCGGTGCCGGTCCCCGTCCGTGGTCACAGCCTCGAACTCCGCGCCCGCCGCGCCGGCCCAGCGGTCGTACGCGCTCATCCGTCCACCCCGGTCGCCATCAGGACGTAGCCGAACTGCTCGGCGACGACGGCGAAGCCGTGCCGCTCGTACAGCCGGCGCGCCCCGGCGTTCAGCGCCCACACCGACAGCGTCACGTGCTGGCTGTCGCCGACGAGCCCCGCCAGCACGGTGGAGGCGATCCCGCGGCCGCGGTGCTCGCCGAGGACGGCGATGTCGACCAGGTGCAGGCGCGTGCCCTCCCTGTCGACGGTGACCGTGCCGACCGGCTCCCCGCCGTCCAGGATGATCGACGTCTCGGCGTGCGGGTGCCGCGCGTCGCGCTCCGCCGCGTGTGCACGGAACTGCAACGAGAGGATCGGGTCGAGCTCCGCAGCGGGCACGCCGGGGAACTCGTCGCGGCGCACGTCGAGGAAGACCCGGCGCAGGAACGGCGCATCGGCGTCCGTCGCGGGACGCAGCTCAACGGTGCGCAGGGCCATCAGGCGGTCCGGTTCACGACGGCCTGCATCGTGCGCGTCGTGCCGTGCGGGCCGACCGGGTTGAGGAACAGGGAGACCGCAGGGACACCCGAGCGGCTGAGCGTGTAGATCCCGTCCGCTGCGGTGCTGCCGCGGCCGGAGAACAGCAGGACGAACCGGTAGTCGTCGCCGGGCGCGCCGTCCGGCGCCAGGTCGTTCACCGCGTCGAGCGTCAGGGTCAGCACCCGGTCGCCGTCGGCGGCGCGGAACGTGCGGCCGACGTGCGGGGCGAACAGCGAGCGCAGCGGCTGGGCCTCGGCGGCGGGGGCGTCGGCGGACAGCAGCCCGGCGATCGCGGGTGCGGCGGGCAGGGACGCGGCGGCGACGGCGACGCCGAGACCGCCCAGCGTGGACGTCATCACGGCACGGCGCGACACCTCGGGCACGGGCTGTCCTTCCTGGATGCTCCGCGCTGGATCGGGGGCGCGCGCGGAGCCTGGATGCGAGCTTAGGGCATCCCGCCGCGCGCGCTCTGGCCCGCAGAAAGGGGACAACGCGGCAGGCCCGCGCGCCGATAGCATCGTCACAGCCGTCGCCCGACCGCGCCGGTCCCCACCCGATCCGCGCGCGTCCCCGCGCGCTCCCCCGCGAGGAGCCAGACCTCCATGCCGTCTTCCGCTCCACGCCGCCTCGGCCTGGCCGTCACCGTCGTCGTCTCGGTGGTCGCCGCCCTCCTCGGCGGGGCCGTTCCCGCGCAGGCGGTCGCGCAGACGATCACCGTGGAGACCACGGCGGACGGCGACGCGACCGGAGCGTGCGCCGACCCCGGCGTCGTCGCGCTGTCGTCGCCGGTCACGCTCCGCAGCGCCGTCTGCGTCGCCAACAACCGCGGCGGCGCGCAGGTCGTCTCCGTGCCGGCGGGCTCGTACACGCTCACGGCCGGCACCCTCCCGGTCGGGACGCAGCAGAACGCCGATGTCACCATCGCCGGAACCGGCTCCCCGACCATCACCGGGGACGGTACCCACCAGGTCTTCCTGCTCGACCCGCAGACCGTCGGCGGCGTCGCCGTCACGCTCACCGGCCTGACCGTCTCCGGCGGCGTCGACAACGTCTACGGCGGCGGCGCGCTGCTCGGCGGATCGCCCGACCCCGGCCTCCCCGCCGACTCGCTCGTCATCCGCGACTCCGTGTTCAGCGGCAACCGCGCGAACACGACCAGCGGCTCGACGGCGTCCGCGGGCGGTGCCGTGCAGTTCGTCGGCGGTTCGCTCACCGTGACGGACACCGTGTTCACCGGCAACGACGCCGGCCAGAGCTCGGGCGGTGCCATCTACTACCAGTCCGTGCAGCCGACCGGCCAGGGTCTCAGCATCGACGGCAGCACGTTCACCGGCAACCGGGCGACCGCCACGGGGCTCACGGGAGGCGGCGCCGTGGACATCGTCGACGCCGCGGGCGTCGCGCACGCCTCGATCACGGACAGCACCTTCACCTCGAACACCGTGACCGCGGGCTCCGGGAGCTTCCGCGGCTCGGCGGTCCTGCTCGAGAGCGGTCAGCTGACGCTCACCGGATCGTCGTTCTCCGGCAACCGGGACAGCACAACAGGCGGCTCGGCCATCGCCGTCAGCGGCGGCGCGCTGACCGCCCAGTACAACCGGTTCGCGGGGGACAACGGCGTCGCGGTCGGCCTGTTCGGCGGCACCGCGACCGCCACCGAGAACTGGTGGGGATGCGGGGGAGCGGCCGGCGCGGCGGGCTGCGACTCCGTGAGCGGAGCGGTCGCCACCTCGCCCTCCCTCGCCCTCACGCTGAGCGCGTCCAGCACCGCGATCGCGCTGCCCGCCACGAGCGCGACGGTCACGGCGAGCCTGCTCGTCGACTCGGCAGGCGGTGCCGTCCCCGCGGCGAAGCTCGGCGCGTTCACCGGTCTCGGCGTCGCGTGGACGGCCGGCGGGATCCCCGGGGCGACCGTGTCCCCCGCGACCTCCGCGTTCGCAGCGGGGACCGCGGCCACCGTCTTCTCGTCGTCCTCGCCCGGCGCGGGCAGCGTGAGCGCCGCGGTCGACGCCGCGCGGGCGACGCTCGCGATCGGCGTGTACGCCCCGCCCGTCATCACCTCCACGACCCCGCTGGCCGGCGTCGTCGGCCTGCCGCAGTCGTCCGTGCTGACGGCGACCGGCTATCCGACGCCGTCGTTCAGCCTGGGCGGGACGCCGCCGGCGGGGCTCGGCCTGACCGACAACCACGACGGCACCGCGACGCTCACCGGGACGCCGACCGGACCGGCCGGCGACTACCAGCTGTCCGTCACCGCCCACAACTCCGGCGGCGACGCGACCGTGAGCATCGCATACTCGCTGAACGAGGCGCCCGCGTTCTCCAGCCCCGCGACCGCGCAGTTCCGCGCGGGAACGGCAGGCACCTTCGCGATCGCGACGACCGGCCGGCCGGCGCCGTCGCCGATCACGCTGACCGGGACGCTGCCGAGCGGCCTCGCCTTCGCGGACGCCGGCGATGGCACCGCGACGATCTCCGGCACGCCGGCGGCCGGCTCTGGCGGCGTCGTCACGGTCACGCTCTCGGCGGCCAACGGCATCGGCGCCGCGGCCACCCAGTCGGTCGCGATCACCGTCCTGGAGGCGCCGCGGATCACCAGCAGCGCCGAGACTGCCGCGCGCGTCGGAACGCCGTTCTCGTTCACCGTGACCACGGCGCACGCGTACCCGGTCCCCGCGCTCACCGCGACCGGCACGCTGCCCGGCGGGCTGACCTTCACCGACAACGGCGACGGCACCGCGACCATCGCGGGCACCCCGACCGCACCGGGCGGCTCCTTCCCGATCGGCCTGAGCGCGGCGAGCACGGCGGGAACCGGCACAGGGACGCTGACCATCGTCGTCGCGCAGCCGCCGGCGATCACGCTGCCTGCCGCCGACCAGACCGTCGGCGACGGCGGCACCGCGACCTTCACCGCGGCCGCGTCCGGGTACCCGGCGCCCGGCGTCCAGTGGTCCGTCTCCGCCGACGGCGGCGCGAGCTGGGATCCGATCGCCGGCGCGACGACGCCGACGCTGAGCCTCACCGCGACCCTCGCGCAGAGCGGGAACCGCTACCGGGCAACCTTCACGAGCACCGCGGGCAGCGCATCCACCGAGGCGACGCTCACGGTGACGCTCACGCCGACCATCACCAGCGCGGCGGGGGCGACCTTCGCCATCGGCGCGGCGGGCTCGTTCACGGTGACGACGACCGGGTCGCCGGTCCCGGCGCTGAGCACCGCGACCGCGCTGCCGTCCTGGCTGACCTTCACCGACAACGGCGACGGCACCGCGACCATCGCCGGTACCCCGCCCGCGGGCTCGGGCGGCGCCTACCCGATCGCGATCGCGGCGGTCAACGGCCTGCAGCCGGACGCGACCCAGGACTTCGTGCTGACCGTTCCGGAGGCGCCGACCATCACGAGCGCGGCGGCGACCACGTTCGCCGTCGGAACGGCCGGCTCGTTCACGATCACCACCGCGCCCGGCTACCCGGCGCTGCGCAGCGTGTCGGTCTCCGGCGCGCTGCCGGGCGGCGTCCGCTTCGTGGACCGGGGCGACGGCAGCGGCGTGCTGACCGGGACCCCGGATGCCGGGACCGGCGGCGTCTACGCGCTGACCGTGACCAGCGCGAGCGCGGGCACCACCGCGGCCAGCCAGTCGTTCACCCTGACCGTCGACGAGGCGGCTACGTTCACCAGCCCGTCCCGCCTCGCCGTGACGCGCGGCGTCACGGTCGACTTCACCGTCACCACCGGCCACGCGCATCCCGCCGTCGGCGCGATCGGCATCGCCGGCGCGCTCCCGGCCGGTCTCGTCTTCACCGACAACGGCGACGGAACCGCGACGATCGCCGGGACGACGGTGGATGCGGCGGGCGACGTCCCGGTCGTGCTGACCGCGGGGGCGGCGACCCAGACGCTGGTGCTGCAGCTCTCCGACGCCCCCGTCCGCGCGCTCCCCGCGCTTCCGGTGGCCGCGGACGGCCCGCTCGGCGGCGTGCCGGGGACGGGGGTCCCGGGCCAGAAGCTGACCGTGACCGCCTCCGGCTTCGCCGCCGACTCTCCCGTGACCTTCGGCCTGTACTCGACGCCCGTCGTCGTCGCGCAGGTGGATGCGGACGCGCAGGGCGTCGCGACCGCGACCATCGTGATCCCGCTCGGCTACACGGGCGCGCACACCCTGCTCGCGATCGGCACGGCTCCGGACGGCTCGGAGCGGGTGCTCAGCTCCGCGATCGTGCTGCCGGCGGGCACCGGCGGCGGCACCGGCGATCCGGGCACGGGCGGGTCCGGCGGGTCCGGCGGCGGTGGTCCGGCCTCCGCGGGCCCGGGCGGCGGCCTCGCCGGGACGGGCAGCGACGTCGCAGGGGTCGCCCTGGTCGCGCTGTTGCTGCTGGCCGCAGGGGCCACCGTGCTGGTGAGGCGGCGGGTGCGCCGGGCGTAGGCTCGGAGCATGCTTGCCACCATCATCCACGGGGAACGCGACGTCCGTCTCGAAGAGGTCCCTGACCCCGTGCTGTCGACCGGGGGCGACGCCATCGTGCGCGTCGTCGCCGCGTGCGTCTGCGGGTCCGACCTCTGGCCCTACCGCGGCGTGACACCCACCGAGAAGCCCCACCGGATCGGCCACGAGTTCGTCGGCGTCGTGGAGGAGGTCGGGCCGGAGGTCCGCACCATCCGGCCCGGCGACTTCGTGATCGCCCCGTTCTACGACTGCGACATGACGTGCGTGAACTGCCGCAACGGCGTGAGCACCTCGTGCCTGCACGGCGGCTGGTGGGGCGCCTCCGACCGGATGGGCGGCTTCGCCGACGGCGGCCAGGGCGAGCGCGTGCGCGTCCCGCACGCCGACGGCTCGCTCGTCGCGACGCCCGAGTACCCGCGCGAGGAGCTCATCCCGAGCCTGCTGACGCTCGCGGACGTGATGGGCACCGGTCACCACGCCGCCGTCTCGGCCGGCGTGCGCGAGGGCAGCACGGTCGTCGTCGTCGGCGACGGAGCGGTCGGCCTCTGCGCCGTGCTGGCCTCCGCGCGCCTGGGCGCGTCCCGGATCGTCGCGATGTCCCGGCACGAGCCGCGCCAGGAGCTGGCCCGACGGTTCGGCGCGACCGACATCGTCGCCGAGCGCGGGGATGCGGGCGTCGCCGCCATCAAGGAGCTCTTCGACGGGATCGGCGCCGACTGCGTGCTCGAGGCCGTCGGCACCAAGGAGTCGATGGACCAGGCGATCCGCTCGGCCCGTCCGGGCGGGATGGTCGGCTACGTGGGCGTCCCGAACGGCGGCCCCGAGCTCCCGGTCCGCCCGCTCTTCCAGAGCAACATCGGCGTCAACGGCGGGGTCGCCCCGGTGCGCAACTACGTCGAGGAGCTGCTGCAGGACGTCTGGTCCGGCGCGATCGAGCCTGGTCTGGTGTTCGACCTGGAGCTGCCGCTCTCCGACATCGCCGAGGCGTACGCCGCGATGGACGAGCGCCGCGCCATCAAGACGCTCGTCCGCCCGTAACGCCGCGAACGCCCTCATCTGGTGCGGATGAGGGCGTTCGGCGTGCCCTTGGGGGCTCGGGAGGCGCGCTGTGCGCCGTGTGGCGAGTGTTACGCGTCCACGACGACGACCTCGCCGAGCGGCTGGCGCGTGCGCGGGGCGAGCTCGCGCTCGCGCAGCGGCTCCGGCAGCGCGTCCACGTCGCCCAGGGTGCCGAGCGCGATCACCGAGACCGGCGCGAAACGGTCCTCGATGTCGAACGCGGCGCGCAGTCCCGCGGCGTCGAAGCCGCCCATCTGGTGCGTGTGCAGGCCGTCGTGGTGCGCCTGGACGCTCAGGTGCGCGACCGCCTGGCCGACGTCGTAGCTGGCCCAGCGCCGCTCGTTGCCCTCGGCATCGATGACCTCGGCGACGGCGACGATCAGCACGCTCGCCGCGCCCGCCCAGGTCTGGTTGAAGCCCATCAGCTCGCCGACGATCGCGTCGAACGCCGCGCTGCCGCGACGCGCGACGATGAACCGCCACGGCTGGGAGTTGTTGGCGGAGGGCGACCAGCGTGCGGCCTCGAGGGCGGCGGTCAGCTTGGCCTCGTCGATCGGGGCGACCGGGTCGAAGGCCCGCGGGCTCCAGCGCTCGGCGAGCGCGGGCAGCAGCGGGGCGGACGTGTCGGCGGTGCGCGGGGCGGTGTCGGTGAGCGACATGGGAACTCCTCGAGTGTGGATGGAAAACAGCGTCGAGGCTCCATTGCCCAGCTATATCCATACAAACACATGCACGCGGGGCAGCATTCCCGCTCCCGCTCCCGCCCCGGTGACTGACCCCCTCCGGTACGGCTGCCCGTGCGCGAGCAGGGCGCGAACGTTCCGAACGGGGACAATCGCAGTGGATCAGTCGCTCAGGCGCTCGATCAGCTGACCCTTGGAGAGGTGGGAGACGTTGCGGATTCCGCGCGCGCGGGCGGCGTCGCGGAGGGCCTGGACGGTCATCCGGTCGAGTTCCGGGTCGTGCGGGGTCGACGTGGCGGCGGAGCCGGCGAACTCGGCCGCGGTGTCCGCGTCCTCGTCGGTGACGGTCGGCAGCGGGGGAGTGAGGTCGATCCCGGGCGCGGGAGCGTCCGCCGTCGCCTCGGTGGGCGCGTCCTGCGCCGGCCCCGGCATCCGCTCCGCCAGCCGCTCGCGCAGCTTGTTCGCCCGCTTCCTGGCGTCCTTGTCGAGCGCTGCCGCGGCCGCCACGGCCTCCTCGATCGCCTTCTCGGCGCGCTTGTAGGCCTTCTTCGCGGCCTTCTCGAGCTTCTTCCGCTTGCCCATCGGACCTCCCTCTCGCCGGTCTGCCCAGCACGTTCCCACTCCGCGCGTCCGCCTTCAACACCTGCGGCCTTGCGGACCGCGCCCGTCGTGCAGCATTCTTGCTGGCGGAAGAGAGGTCGCCATGCCAGCAGAAGACCTGCCCGCCCCGGTCGCCGCCTTCATCGACGCGACGAACGCGGGCGACAGCGCCGCGTTCGTCGCCGCGTTCACCCCGGACGCCGAGCTGGATGACTGGGGTCGCGTCGTCCACGGTTCCGAGGGTGTCGCGTCGTGGAACGAGACGGACAACATCGGCGTGCGCTCGCACTTCGACCTCGTGGACTGGCACCGCGAGGGGGACGAGGTCGTCGCCGAGCTGCGCGTGAGCGGCGACGGCTTCAACGGCACCGGGCCGATGCGGTTCACGATCCGGGACGGCCGGATCGCGCGGCTCGTGATCGCCCCCACGCCGGGGCACTGACCGACAGGACGGGCCTACGGCGCGAGGTCCTTGTACTGCTCCAGCGCGCCGTCGAGCACGGGCACCTGGAGCGTGAGCGTCTCCGTCCCGGTGTCGAAGGTGACATCCGCGAGCGAGCCCGGCTTGGCGCCGAGATCCTCGAACTGCACGGTCTGGCCACCTCCCGAGTCCGAGCTGCCGATCTGGACCACCTCCGACGGCTTCAGCGTGACCGACTCCTTCCCGGCGGACGTGCTGATGTCGACGTTCTCGGTGGTGTCGCCGTTGTTCACCAGGCTCGCGACCAGGTTGGTCGGCGTCCCGCTCTGCAGCGTCAGCAGCACCGCGTTCCCGACGAACACCTGCCCGACGGCGCCGCTGACGCCGTCGCTGGTCTCCTGGATGTCCTTGGTGTCCTGGGGTGCGAACAGGTCGCACCCGGTGAGCAGGGCGAGCACCGCCGCTCCCATCAGCGCTGCCGTCGCACGACGACGGACGGTCCCGGAGATCATGCCGTCTCCCCCCTCGGTGGCGCACCCAGCTGCACGTTCACGGCGCCAGCATAGACCCGGCCCGCGGGGTGCGACAGGACCGCGATTCCCGTCACCGGTGTGTGAACGCATTGTGACGCGGATGTAAAACTTCGTCATTCTCGCCGGCCGCCCCGAACCCTCCGTCCGGGGTACAAACCGGCCGGAGCCGCGCGCCGGGACACGCCGTGCGCGCGCTCTCACGAATCGGCCGCTCATCAGGTCTTCGAGACCTCTCATGAGGGCTCTCGCAGCGTGTCCGCATGTCGACGGACACGGGTACGGAAAGCAGATCGCGCCCGCGCTGTCCAGCCCGTTCCACCCCCTCTTGCGGGGCAGAAACGCGGTCGCGTAGAACTGGGTCCACCCGAACCAGACCAGGTCCCCGACGCTGTGGATGCCACCCCTCACCCCCTGCGAGGTCCCGTCCGTGTTCATCTTCCTGTTGCAGCTCCGGCACATGCTCGGCGGGCACCCGGAGTTCTACCTCTTCGCCATCTACTCCGCCCTGATCTGGGTCATCTGGATCGTCAAGGTCCTGATGTCCCGCCGCTACCGCCCGTACACCGGCGAGTTCCACGGCACCACGAGCGTCGTCGTCCCCGTCGTCGACGAGCCGCTCGACCTGTTCCGGGACGTGCTCGGCCGCATGGTCGAGCAGAAGCCGGGCGAGATCATCGTCGTGATCAACGGCGCCCCGAACCCCGAGCTCGCCGAGGTGTGCGAGGAGTTCGCGCCGCTGGTGCGCTGGGTGCACACGCCCATCCCCGGCAAGCGCAACGCCGTGATGATCGGCACCAGGATGTCCACCGGCGAGATCACGGTGCTGGTCGACTCCGACACGGTCTGGACGCAGAACACGCTGAGCGAGCTGGTGAAGCCGTTCGCCGACCAGCGCGTCGGCGGCGTCACCACCAAGCAGCGCATCCTGGAGCCGACCCGCAGCTGGATCACCCGCTGGGCCGACTGGCTGGAGAACTCGCGGGCGCTCTACTCGATGCCGGCGCAGAGCGTGGTCGGGCAGATCGGCTGCCTCCCTGGACGCACGATCGCGTTCCGCCGCTCGATCCTGATGCGGGTCATGGAGAAGTTCATGACCGAGCGCTTCCTCGGCGTCTTCCTGGAGGTCTCCGACGACAGGACCCTCACGAACCTGACGCTCAAGGAGGGCTACCGCACCGTGTACCAGCACACCAGCCTGGTCTACACGGATGCGCCGCTGAAGGTGAAGAAGCTGTTCAAGCAGCAGCTGCGCTGGGCGCGCGGCAGCCAGTACAACACGCTCCGGATGCTGCCGTGGATGCTCGGCCACGCCCCGATCCTGGCGTTCTTCTTCGTGATGGACATCATCCTGCCGTTCCTGCTCGCCGGCGTGCTCGGCGGCTGGGTGTGGCGGTCGATCACCGGCCAGGGCTACAACTTCTACGAGGGCTTCCTGCAGTCCTACGGCGTGCAGGGCGGGATCCTCGCGGTCGTCGCGCTGATGGTCGCCTCCTCGGTGATCAGCATGTCGATCCGGCAGATCCGGCACCTCTCCGAGAAGCCGAGCGACTTCTTCCGGCTGCCGGTGTTCATCATCGTCTCGACGTTCTTCCTCATGCCGATCCGCCTCATCGGGTTCTTCCGGATGGCGCACGCCAGCGGCTGGGGCACCCGCGCCGGTGCCTACGCGGGAGGACCGGGCGAGATCAGCTCCGACGACGAGATCGCCGCGCTCGGCAGCGCCGACCAGCCGGATCCGGGCTCGTCGTCCGCCCGGCCAGCCATCGCGGACGAGGTCGGCGGCGTCACCACCAGCACTGCGCTGGCCACGGCGACCGCGACGCTCACCAGAGCGGAGGCGCGGGTCGCGGCGAAGACGGCCGCGGCCGCCGCCCCGGCGAAGAGCAAGAAGACGTCCACGAAGACCCGCCGGCGCCTCAACCCGCTGGCCGCCATCCCCTACCTGATCGGAATCGCGATCCTGACCCTGGAGGCTCTGTTCCTTGTCTAGCCCCACTCTCAGCAGCAAAGCCGCGGCCTGGTGGTCGCACTCCACCTCGCGCGCCCGGGCGACGACGGTCGCCTTCCTGGCGCTCGCCAGCGTGCTCATCGCCATCTCCACCTACGTGTGGGTGTCGCCGACCGGCGCTCCGATCCGCAACGCGGTCACGCAGGCGGCCGAGGCCGTCTCGCCGTTCGCGGAGCAGAACGCCGAGCTCCGCCGCAACCTCGAGCGGGCCACCCAGACCGTCGCCTCGCAGAAGGGCAAGATGACGGCGATGCAGAAAGAGGCGCTCGCCGCGCAGGCTGCCGCGGCCAAGCAGCTCGCCATCGCGAAGCAGAAGGCGTCCGCCGCGCAGAGCGAGCTCGCCTCGGTCAAGGCGCAGCTCGCGTCCGCGAAGGCGGGCCTCGGCTCCGGCTCGCACGGCTCGACCGCCTCCGGCGCCTCGGCGTCCGGCCAGAACGGCTCGGGATCCGGTTCCGGGTCGGGAGGCAACGGCGGCGGCAGCCCCGCTGCCCCGATCACCGCGCCGTCGCGCGCATCCCTCGTGCAGCCGTCCAGCCGCTACTACGGGATGTACACCGAGCAGGCGCCGTTCAACTGGGCCACGTTCGACGCGACGAGCGCGAAGGTCGGCGTCTCGCCCAACCTCGTCGGCTACTTCAGCGGCTGGGACGAGAGCTTCCGGGCCAACGCGGTCACCCGCGCCTGGCAGCAGGGCCGCCTGCCGATGATGACGTGGGAGTCGCGCCCGATCGACGCGGGCAATGACACGGTGGAGGCGCCGGAGTACGCGCTCCCGAAGATCATCGGCGGCGACTTCGACAGCTACCTGCACCAGTACGCCAAGGACATCGTGGCGACCGGCCTGCCACTGGCGATCCGGCTCGACCACGAGATGAACAGCGCCTGGTACCCGTGGTCCGAGACCGACGCGAAGGGCGGCTCCATCAACGGGAACAACGTGGGCGACTACGTGAAGATGTGGCGGCACGTGCACGACATCTTCCAGCAGGAAGGCGCGAACGACCTGGTGATCTGGGTGTGGGCGCCGAACATCGTGAACAACCTGCCTGCGACGCACAAGGTGGACGGGTACCTCGAGAACCTCTACCCCGGAGACGAATACGTCGACTGGGTCGGCCTCTCCGGGTACCTCCGCCCGCCGTACAAGTCGGACAACGACTTCAGCTTCGACTACACCTACGGTCCGACTCTCACCAAGCTGCGGAGCATCGCGCAGAAGCCCATCCTCCTCGCAGAGGTCGGTGCGTCGGAGACCGGCGGCCACAAGGCCGCCTGGATCACGTCCTTCTTCGACGGTCTCGCGAAACCGGAGAACTCCGACATCATCGGTTTCTCCTGGTTCAACCTCGCCGTCACCAGCTACGTCGAAGGCGTCCGCGCCACCAACGACTGGCGCATCGACTCCCGCGCCGACACCCTCTCGGCGTTCATCTCGGGCCTGACCAGACCCGAAGACGACTTCACCCTCACCCCGGCCGACTGACCAGGCCACAGAGAAAGGACCGGACATGACGACCACCAAGAAGGCCCAGAAGGACCAGCCGGCCCCGCGCATCAGCGTGATCGGCACCGGCTACCTCGGCGCGACGCACGCCGCCGCGATGGCCGAACTCGGCTTCGATGTCATCGGCGTCGACACCGACCCGCGCAAGGTCGAGGAGCTGGGGGAGGGGCGCGCCCCGTTCTTCGAGCCGGGCCTCCCCGAGCTCATCCGCACGAACGTCGCCGCCGGCCGGCTGACGTTCACGACCGACATCGCCGAGGCGGTCGCCGTCTCGGACGTGCACTTCATCTGCGTCGGGACGCCGCAGCAGTCCGGGTCGTTCGCCGCCAACCTCTCCTACGTGGAGGCGGCGGCGCGCGGGATCGCGGAGAACCTGACGCACGACGCCCTCATCGTCGGCAAGTCCACGGTCCCGGTCGGGACCGCGGCCCGGCTGCGCGCGATCGTCGCGGACGCCGCGCCGGCGGGTGTCCAGGCCGAGCTGGTCTGGAACCCGGAGTTCCTGCGCGAGGGCAAGGCCGTCGAGGACACGCTCGCCCCGGACCGCCTGGTCTTCGGCGGCGCGTCGCCCCGCGCCGAGGCGCTGCTGCGCCGGGTGTACGCCAAGCCGATCGCGGACGGCTCGCCGGTGATCGCCGCCGACCTGCCGACCGCCGAGCTGGTCAAGGTGAGCGCCAACGCCTTCCTCGCCACGAAGATCTCGTTCATCAACGCGATCGCCGAGCTGTGCGACGTCGCGGGAGCCGACGTCTCGCTGCTCGCCGACGCACTCGGGCACGACGCCCGGATCGGCCGCCGCTTCCTGAACGCCGGGCTCGGCTTCGGCGGCGGCTGCCTGCCCAAGGACATCCGGGCGCTCATGCACCGCTCCAACGAGCTGGGCGCGCACGCCGCGGTCGGGCTGCTGCAGCAGGTCGACGAGATCAACATGGGTCGCAGGCAGCGGGTCATCGACCTCGCGCTGGAATCCCTCGGCGGCTCGGTCCTGAACCGCAGGATCGGGGTGCTCGGCGCCGCGTTCAAGCCGCACACCGACGACGTCCGCGACTCGCCTGCGCTCAACGTGGCCGCCGCCCTGCACCTGCGCGGCGCGCAGGTGGTCGTCTACGACCCCGAGGCGCGGGCGACCGCGCAGCGGCTGTTCCCGACCCTCGGCTATGCGGACTCGCTGCGCGAGGCCATCGAGGACGCCGACCTCACGGTGGTGCTCACCGAGTGGGACGAGTTCACCTCCGCCGACCCGTCCGAGCTGCGCGCGCTCGTGCGCGGCCGCACCGTGATCGACGCCCGCAACTGCCTCGACGCGCGCGCCTGGACCGCCGCCGGCTGGACCGTGCGCGGCATGGGCAGGGTCCCCGAGGGCGGCCCGCTTGCCGACGACCTCGCCGAGCTCGCCACCGTCCGCTGACTCGAACGATCCGAACACCGGAGGAGAACCGACATGACCAGCTATGTGACCAAGGCCGTGATCCCCGCGGCGGGACTGGGCACGCGCTTCCTGCCCGCGACCAAGGCCATGCCCAAGGAGATGCTGCCCGTGGTGGACAAGCCCGCCATCCAGTACGTCGTGGAGGAGGCCGTCTCCAGCGGACTGCACGACGTGCTGATGGTGACCGGCCGCAACAAGAACGCCCTCGAGAACCACTTCGACCGCAACGCCGAGCTGGAGGACACGCTCGCCAGGAAGGGCGACACCGACCGGCTGCTCAAGGTCAGCTACTCGACCTCGCTGGCCGACCTGCACTACGTGCGGCAGGGCGACCCGAAGGGCCTCGGCCACGCCGTCCTCCGCGCCAAGATGCACGTCGGACGCGAGCCGTTCGCGGTGCTGCTCGGCGACGACATCATCGACGCCCGCGACCCGCTGCTGAGCAGGATGCTGCACGTGCAGCAGACGCTGAACACGACGGTCGTCGCGCTCATGGAGGTGCCGCCGGAGTCCATCCACCTCTACGGTGCGGCCGCGGTGGTCGAGACCGACGAGGACGACGTCGTGCGCATCACCGGGCTCGTGGAGAAGCCGAGCAGGGAGAACGCGCCGTCGAACTACGCCGTGATCGGCCGCTCCGTGCTGCGCCCGGAGATCTTCGACATCCTGGAGAAGACGCCTCCCGGCAAGGGCGGCGAGATCCAGCTGACGGATGCGCTGGAGGGCCTCGCCTCGGCTCCCGCGTGGACGGGCGGCGTGCACGGCGTCGTCTTCCGCGGCCGGCGCTACGACACCGGCGACCGGCTCGACTACCTGAAGGCGATCGTGCAGCTCGCCGTCGCGCGCGACGACCTCGGACCGGACCTGCTGCCGTGGCTGCGCGAGTTCGCTGCGAACGCCGGTCCCGCCGACACCGGGTCGATCCCCGCGCTGCCGCCCGTCCCGCTCAGCACCGCCGCGCGCGAACTGCTGCAGATCGCCGGAGCCTGATCCCAGGGACCTCCATTTGCGCAAAATCGTCGTTCGGATGCGCCCGAAGCCACGATGTGTGCCAAATGTTCCGCCGGGCGGCTCGGTCAGTCCAGGCCGAGCCGCTTGAGCGTGTGCTTCTCGCTGTGGCCCTCGTCCGCCTCCACCTCGTCGATCGCGACGGGGATGTTCGGCCCGACCGCCAGCCACACGAAACCGTCCCGGTGCACGAGCGGGACGAGGTCCGTCGTTCCGTCGCGCAGCAGCGTCCTGATGCGTTTCAGCAGCGCGTAGCCTTCGCTCGGCTTGGTCACGTACGTCTTCCTGCGGTAGTGGATGACGTGCGCGATGGTCTTGGCGCTCAGCCCGCTGATCTCGGCGGGCGGGAGCGGGTCGACGGAGGTCTCGGTCATGGCACGAACGGTACGCCGACACCGACCGGTTGGGCAGGGCCGGGCGGCGCCGCGACCGGGCGGCCCGCGGATCGGCTAGGTTCGGCGGATGGACTCCGTCGACCCCGCGCTGCTGGACCGCCTCGCCGACCGCGGCTGGCCCGCCCTGGAGCGCGCGCCCCTCGACGGCTGGACGCTCCGGGCCGCGGGCGGCGTGACCAACCGCGCGAACTCGGTCCTGACGGCGGGTCCCGTGCCCGCGCTCGCTCCGGCGGTGGAGGCCGCGGAGGCCTGGTACGCCGCGCGCGGGCTCCCGTGCGTGTTCCAGGTGAGCCCCGCGAGCCCGGCGGAGCTGCCTGCGCTGCTGCGTGGACGCGGCTACCGCGAGCACTCGGAGACCGCCGTCCTGGTGGCGCCGTCCGTGGAGCGGGTCGCGTCCGGCGCGCCCTCCGCCTCCGTCTCCGTCGCGGACACCCCTGGCGCCGGCTGGCTCGACGCGTGGTGGAGCGTGGACGGCCGGGGCGGCGAGGCGGAGCGAGGGATCGTCCGCCGCATCCTGGCCGGCGGGCCCGCCCTGTACGCGTGGGTGGGAGCCGACGACACGCCGCAGGCCGTCGCCCGGCTCGCCCTGGTCGACGGCTGGGGCGGACTGTACGCGGTGGCGACCCGTCCAGAGGCCCGCCGCCGGGGCCACGCCCGCGCGCTCGCGTCAGCGCTCGCCGCGGAGGCCTGCGCCCGCGGCGTCGACCGGCTGTGGCTGCAGGTGCTCGCGGACAACGCGCCCGCGATCGGCCTGTACGCCTCGCTGGGCTTCGAGCCGGCCTCGCGCTACGCGTACTGGACCCGCGGTTAAACCACGATGCCGGGCGATATGGATACTAGGGATCTCCATACTGCCCGGCATACGTTTCGGGGTTATCGCCGATGGATTATTCGGGTTCCCCCGACGACTCCCCCAGACTATCGGACGAGTCGGCCAAATGGAGGACATATTTGTACCCCGGTTACCCCCAGAACGGGGGTCATCGGCGTCAGGCGCCGAGTTCGCGCACGAGCGCGGCGACGAAGTCGTCGATGTCCTGCTCCGTGGTGTCGAACGAGCACATCCAGCGCACCTCGTTGCGGGCGGCATCCCAGTCGTAGAACCGGAAGTGCTCGCGCAGCCGGTCGGCGACGCCGGCGGGCAGGGTCGCGAACACGCCGTTCGACTCGGTCGCCTGGCTGAAGCCGACGCCCTGGATGCTGCCGTCGGCGACGCCCTTCTCCAGCGCCTCGCGCAGCCGGGTGGCCATCGCGTTGGCGTGCGCGGCGGAGCGCAGGTAGAGGTCGTCGGTGAGCAGCGCGATCAGCTGCGCCGAGATGAACCGCATCTTCGAGCCGAGCTGCATGTTCAGCTTGCGCAGATAGACCATGCCCTCCGACGCGGCCGGGTTCAGGACGACGACGGCCTCGCCGAACAGCATCCCGTTCTTGGTGCCGCCGAAACTCAGGACGTCGACGCCCGCGTCGGTGGTGAACGCGCGCAGTGGGACGCCGAGCGTGGCGGCCGCGTTCGAGATGCGGGCGCCGTCCATGTGCAGCTTCATGCCGCGCGCGTGCACGTGCTCCGCGATCGCGCGGACCTCCTCGACCGTGTACGCGGTGCCGAGCTCGGTGGTCTGGGTGATGGACACCACGAGCGGCTGGGCGCGGTGCTCGTCGCCCCAGCCCCAGGCCTCCCTGTCGATCAGCTCGGGGGTGAGCTTGCCGTCCGGCGTCTCGACCGGGAGGAGCTTGAGCCCGCCCACCTTCTCGGGCGCGCCCGCCTCGTCGGTATTGATGTGCGCCGTCTTCGCGCAGATCACCGCGCCCCAGCGCGGGACCATCGACTGCAGGCCGGTCACGTTCGCGCCGGTGCCGTTGAAGACCGGGAAGACCTGGACGCCCTCGCCGAAGTGCTCGGCGAAGACCTCGTGCAGCCGCTCGGTGTAGACGTCCTCGCCGTAGGAGATCTGGTGCCCGAGGTTCGCCGCGGCGATCGCGTCGAGGATCTCCGGATGCACGCCGGCGTAGTTGTCGGAGGCGAAGCCGCGAAGGTTCAGGTCGTGGAGTTGAAGCGTCACCCGTCCATCCTAGATTCGCCCGTGAGCGGGATCCGACGCCCGTTGATCGCCTCCGGCTCCTCGTCCCACAGCCGCACGACCTCGTCGCCGAGCGCCGCCTCCAGCCCGGCCAGGGTCTTCACGACGAAGACCGTCGCGGCCGACTGCGGGGCGTCCTTGCGGAAGCCGTGCGCGACGGCGCGTGTCCACGCGTCGGCGGCCGCCTTGGCGGCGGCGTAGTTCGCCCCGCCTGCGTACGGCGCGTCGACGGCGGTGGACGAGACGATCGCGAGCCGGCCGGCGGGGGAGGCGACCAGGTCGTCGTAGAAGACGCGCGTGGTGTTCCGCAGCGTGCGGAAGGCGCGCTCCAGGAACTCCCAGTCCTCGTCGCTCTGGCCGGCGAGCCCGCCGCCGCCGCGCCAGCCGCCGACCAGGTGCACCAGGCCGTCGACGCGCCCGAACATGAGGTGGATGCGCATGGCGAGCTCGGCGACGGCGTCCCGGTCCGCGAGGTCGCAGACCCGGGTGTCGACGCCGGGGACCGCCTGCGCCAGCAGGTCGAGCGCCTCCTGCCGCGTCCCGACCGCGAGCACCGTGGCGCCCGCGGCGACCAGCGCGCGCGAGACGGCCTCGCCCGACGCGCTCGTGGCGCCGGCGACCAGCACGAGCCGGCCGTCGGCGCCGCGAGCGGCGGATTCGGTCACGCGGCGTCCGTCGTGCCGGTGATCCCGGCCGTCGACTCGATGACGCCCGCCATCTTCTTGTTCAGCGCCTCGTAGAACATCGACAGCGGGAACTCGTCGTCCAGCACCTGGTCGGTGTAGCCCTTCGGTGCACCGGCGAGCACCTCGTCGGAGAGGCCGCGCGCCCAGTTGGACGCGGGGTTCGGCGTCAGGGTCTGCGTCAGCATCTCGTACGCGGCCAGCCAGTGCGCGACCTTCGGCCGGTCGATCGAGCGCCAGTACAGCTCGTTGATCTGGTCGCTGAGCGCGACGACGACGTCCGGAACGGCCTCCCAGTCGATGGTGAGCTGGGTGTCCGTCCAGTGCAGAACGTCGTGCTGGTGCAGCCACGCGAACAGCAGCTGGCCGCCGAGCCCGTCGTAGTTGCGCACCCGGCTGCCGGTGATCGCGAACCGGAAGATCCGGTCGAAGATCACCGCGTACTGCACGAGCTTGGCGTGGTCGAGGATCTGCCGCTGGGCCGCGGACAGCTCCGCGGCGGGCAGCGCGGACAGCTCGCGCTCCTGCCGCACCGACTCGCGGAACGCGGTCAGGTCGCAGCGCAGCTCCTCCAGCGAGTAGAGGAAGAACGGCATCCGCTGCTTGATCATGAACGGGTCGAACGGCAGGTCGCCGCGCATGTGGCTGCGGTCGTGGATGAGGTCCCACATCACGAAGGTCTCCTCCGTGAGCTGCTGGTCCTCCAGCATGCGGGCCGCGTCCTCCGGCAGCTCCAGCTTGGTGATCTCCGCCGCGGCGCGGACCACGCGGCGGTAGCGCGCGGCCTCGCGGTCCTGGAAGATCGCGCCCCAGGTGAACTGCGGGATCTCGCGCATGGCGACGGTCTCCGGGAACAGCACGGCCGAGTTGGTGTCGTAGCCGGGGGTGAAGTCCACGAAGCGCAGCGGGACGAACAGCTTGTTGCCGTAGTCGCCCGCCTCCAGCGCACCGATGAACTCCGGCCAGATGACCTCGACCAGCACGGCCTCGACGAACCGGTTCGTCGAGCCGTTCTGCGTGTACATCGGGAACACGACCAGGTGGCCGAGCCCGTCCACGCGGTGCTGCTGCGGCTGGAACTCGTTGAGCGAGTCGAGGAAGTCGGGCACGCCGAAGCCCTCGTCCGACCAGCGGGCGAAGTCGCGTTGCAGCGCGGCGAGGTAGCCGGCGTCGTGCGGGAAGTGCGGGGCGAGCTCGCCGATCGCGTCGATGATCGCGCGGGTGTGCTCCGCGGCGGCGGGGCGGTCGGACTCGTGCTCGACGGAGCCGTCCTTCACCTGCAGGCCCTGGAGCGCGACGGCGGCCTCCTTGAGCCGCAGCCACGCGGGATGCGTCGCCAGCTCGCGAACGGGGCGGGCGTCCTCGACGACCTCGGGCTCCCCGACAATCGCGTCCTTGCTGAACTGCTGGACGAACTGAGACATGACGAACCTCCCGTCGTTGGGTCGGCCGCGCGGGTCGCGGCGGAACGATGGGCGCATCGCGCACCCACTTCGAGCCTATCGGCGGGGAGCGGACGTTTTTTTGCCCATTTCAGCGAAAAACTGCGTGAAAAGTCGTGATCACGGCGCGAATCGTCGTGTCGCGGGCGATTCCGGCCGTCCCGCGTCATAGTCTGCCGCCGGGGTGCGTCCCTCTGCTGCGCCAGACACCCGAATCCGCCGCACCGCAGGAGTCCCGAATGCACCGAAGCGCCCGTCCACCCGCAGCCCGGAAGAGGCCGGGGGAGCCGACATGATCCTGATCGTCGAGGGTGTTTTCGCGGTCATCACGCTCGCGCTGATCTGCGCCGCCCTCGTCGCCTCGCGTCGCCACGACCGCGGTGGCGACCCGGATTGACCCCGCGCTAGGGTGCTCGCGTGAGCACAGCAGCCGACGTGATGGCGGCCCTCGCCGACGCCGCCGACCCAGCGGACGCGGCGTTCCTGCAGCGCTTCTTCAAGACCGGCCCTGGCCAGTACGGCGAGGGCGACGTGTTCATCGGCGTGCGCGTCCCGCAGACCAGGGCCGTCGCAAGGCGGTTCGCCACGCTCCCCGAGTCGGAGCTGCGGCTGCTCCTGGACAGCGAGGTGCACGAGCACAGGCTCGCCGCGCTGGTCATCCTGAACCGGCGGTTCGCTCTCGCGAGCCGGCCGAGGGCCCGCGACGACGCGGAGCGCGAGCGCCTGGTCGCCTTCTACCTGGACGCCGTGCGCCGCGGCCGGGTGGACAACTGGGACCTCGTCGACTCCTCCGCGGAGTACGTGCTCGGCGAATTCCTCCTCGACCGGCCGCGCGACGTCCTGTTCGAACTGGCCGCGAGTCCGGTGCTCTGGGAGCGCAGGGTCGCGGTGCTCTCCACGTTCGCGTTCATCAAGCGCGGGGACGCGTCCACCACGCTCGCGATCGCCGAGCGGCTGCTCGGGGACCGCGAGGACCTGATGCACAAGGCCGTCGGCTGGATGCTGCGCGAGGTCGGCGAGCGCGTGGATCGCGCGGTGCTACTCGGCTTCCTGGACGAGCACGCCGGGCGGATGCCGCGCACGATGCTGAGCTACGCGACCGAGCACCTGGATCCGGTGCAGCGCGCGCACTATCGGGCCCTGCCGCGGGGCACGGGTGCGCGATGATGGAGGAATGGCGAGAACGGTTCGAGGCGCACGGGTCCTGATCACCGGAGCCGCGTCCGGCATGGGCCGGCTGTACGCGGAGCGCGCGGTCCGCGAGGGCGCCCGCGCCGTCGTGCTGTGGGACAGGGACGAGGTGGCGCTCACGCGCCTGACCGACCGGCTGCGCGCGGAGATCCTCGCCGGCCGGACCGCCGCGGCGTGGGGCGCGCCACCGCGCTCGCCGAGCTCGGCGGCGGGCGGGGCGGCCACCAGCGTCCATCCCTACGTCATCGATCTGGGGGAGCTGGGGGCGATCGCGCAGACCGCGCAGGCGGTGCGCAAGGAGCTCGACGGCATCGACATCCTGATCAACAACGCCGGGATCGTGCGCGGCAAGTTCTTCTGGGAGCACGACAACGGCGAGGACACCCGCGCCACCATGCAGGTGAACGCGCTGGCGCCGATGTACACCACCAGGGAGTTCCTGCCCGGGATGCTCTCCAGCGCCAGGGAGGCGCGGATCGTCAACATCGCGTCCGCGGCCGGGACGCTCGCGAATCCCCGGATGAGCGTCTACGCCGCGAGCAAGTGGGCCGTGATCGGCTGGAGCGACAGCCTCCGCATCGAGCTCGAGCAGGAGGGCTTCGGTCACGTGAAGGTGACAACGGTCGCGCCGAGCTACATCGACACGGGCATGTTCGAGGGAGCGCGCGGACCGCTGCTGACGCCCGTGCTGACCCCGGAGTACGTGATCGACCGGGTGTGGCGGGCAATGCTCGCCGGCAAGCCGATGCTGCTGCTGCCGTGGTCGGTCGGTCTCGCGAAGACGCTGAAGGGCGTGCTGCCGACCCGGGCGTGGGACGCGCTGGCCGGCCGCGTGTTCGGCGTGTACGGCTCGATGGACCACTTCACCGGCCGCGGCGACTGATCGCCGCGGCCGGCTGGTGCCGTCGGAGGGTGCCGCTGTCGGTCGGCGCCCTACTCGGGATCCGGGCCCGCGTGGCCGCGTTCGGCTATGACCGAGGGGTTGAGGTCGTCGTCGGTCGGCGGCGGGTCGCCGGAGTCGTCGGGGCCGCCGGTGCCGGGCGGCACGCGGTTCCCCGCGGTCCCGTCCTGCTTGGCGGCCGTCTCGCGATCGCTGGAGGGGCTGTAGGAGCGGTCCTTCGCCGTCTGCTCGGCGTCGCGAAGGTGGTCGGACGCGTCGGACGCGTCGGTCACGATGCGTTGCCTGGCGCGACGTCGCCGCGCCAGGCCCCGGTCTCGGAGCCCTGGGACTCGATGAACTCCTTGAAGTTGGCGAGGTCCTTCTTGACCGCGTGGTCGTCCATCCCGATGGCCGCACCGATCTTCTCGAGCGCGTCGGTCGGCGCCCAGTCCAGCTGCACCGTGACGCGCGTCTCCGCGTCGGAGAGCCGGTGGAAGGTGACGACGCCCGCGTGCTCGACCTCGCCGGCGACACTCTTCCAGGCGACCCGCTCGTCCGGGTGCTGCTCGGTGATCACCGTGTCGAACTCCCGCTCGGCGCCGCCGATCTTGACCCGCCAGTGGTTGGTGGTGTCGTCGACCTGCCGGATCTCCTCGACCTCGTCCAGGAAGTGCGGGAACGATTCGAACTGCGTCCACTGGTTGTACGCGGTCGAAACGGGGACCGCCACGTCGACGGACTCGGTGACTGATGCCATGGTCGTTCTTCCTCTCGTCGTGTTCGTCTTCGCGACGGTAGGCCGGGCGGGCGCGGATCTGCAGGGGTGGACAACCTCGGGACGGCGTGATTGAGCGGGCTCGCGTCGGGCGCCGGGCACCGCGTCAGCCGGTGTGCTCGACGTGCCGCTTCAGCGCCGTCATCGTCCGCCGGCTCTCGGCAGCGGCCATCCGCGCCAGGACCGGCTGGACGGCCCGCAGCATCCCGTGCGTCGTGAGCTCGCCGACCCGGGTGAGCCGGATGCCGTGCCCCTCCGGCGATGCGCCGATGTCGTAGACGATCACGGCGTCCAGCGCGCCGGACGGCTTCGCCTGGTGGAACCGGAGCGAGCGGCCGGGGACGTCCTCGACCAGCTCGCCGCGCATCCTGCCGACGGTGGTGGCGTCGACGTAAGCCGCTGCCGGCCGCGCCGAGCGGGGCGCTGCGCGCGTGCCCCGGTAGACCACGGAGTGGTGCAGCCACCCCGGGTAGGCGTCGAGCGCACGGAGGGCGGCATAGACCTCCGCGGCCGACGCGTCGATGTCGATGGTGTTCGTGATCCGGACCATGAGCCAGGTCTACGCCTGCGGCGCCGTGCGCGCATCGGTGATTCCACCCCTGCGTGGCGAGTACGGGCGTTCGCCGCGACGGCCGGGCTCAGCCCCAGCGGCGCCCCGCCCACTTCTCGAACGCGCCCACGATCGAGTCCGTCAGCTTGCCGAGCACCGCCAGCAGGATGATCGCGAGGAACAGCCGGTCGGTGCGCCCGTTGTTCTGCGAGTCGCTGAGCAGGAAGCCGAGTCCCATCGAGGACGCGATCAGCTCGGCCGCGACCAGGAACAGCCACGCCTGCGCGAGCGCGAGCCGCAGCCCGGAGATGACGGAGGGCAGGACCGAGGGCAGCTGCACGGTGGTGAACAGCCGCACGCCGCCGAGCCCGAACGCGCGGCCGGCCTCCACCAGGTGCCTGTCGACGTGCTTGAGCGACGCGGCGACCGTCGTGTAGACGGGGAAGAACGAGCCGATCGCGATGAGGATGATCTTGGAGTCCTCGCCGATCTTGAACCACAGGATCAGCAGCGGAACCCAGGCGAGCGACGGCACAGCGCGCACGGCGGCGAGCGTCGAGCTGAGCAGGATGTCCGCGAGCCGCGACAGCCCGACGACCGCGCCGAACACCAGGCCGAGCGCCGCCCCGCAGGCGAACCCGATCAGCACGCGCTGGGTGGAGATCGCGATGTAGAGCCCGAGCAGGCCGCGCTGGGCGAGGTCGACGGCCGCGTCGACGACCATCGCCGGCGAGGGCAGCTGCGACGACGTGAACGCACCGGAGGTGGAGGCGAGCTGCCAGATGAGCAGCAGCAGTGCCGGGAGCAGCAGCCCGCCGACGATCCGCACCCATCGCCGGGACAGGAACGGCGTGCGGGCGACGGCGCCGCCGTCCGCACTCGCCGTGACAACGGGCTCTGCGCCCTCGCGCGGCGTCTCGCGGGCGACGCTCGTGACGCCGCCCACGCCGAGTCCCGGCCCGCCGACCACGATGAGCGGCCCGTCCCCCTCCGGTGCGTTCTGGTACGTCATGGTCCGGTCAGTCCCCGATGGCGCTCGGGTCGGCCTTCTTCACGAAGTCCGGGTCGAGCAGGGTGTCGAGGGCCTTGTCGATGTCGGCCTGCGACTTGACGTCGCCGGACTGGACGAAGATCGGGCCCACCTTCGTGAGCACCTTCAGCTGGGCGTCGCCGGGCACCGGCGAGACGTCGAGGTTCGTGCGCTCGGTGATCACGGTCGTGGCGACGGAGAGGTCGATGCCCGCGACGTCGGAGAGGATCTTCGCCGTGTCGCTCGGGTGCTTCTGCGCCCACTCCCTCGCGTACTCGTACGTGTTCACCACGGTCTGCGCCACGTCCGGCTTGGAGGACAGGAACGACTCGGTCGCGTTGAGGAAGCCGTAGGTGTTGAAGCCGACGTTGCGGTAGATGAGCTTCGCCCCCGACTTCTGCGCGTTGGCCATGATCGGGTCGAGCCCGCTCCACGCGTCCACCGATCCGTTCTGCAGCGCGGCCCAGCCGTCGGCGTGCTGCAGGTTCTGGATGGTGACGTCGCTGGCCTTCAGGCCGTTCGCCTCCAGCGACTGCAGGAGGAAGAAGTACGGGTCGGTGCCCTTCGTGGCGGCGACCTGCTTGCCCTTGAGCTGCTCGACCGACGTGATCGACGACTTCGGACCGACGACGATCGCGGACCACTCCGGCTGCGAGTAGATGTCGATCGTCTTGATCGGCGACCCGTTCGAGCGGGCGAGCAGCGCGGCGGAGCCCGCCGTCGATCCCACGTCGATCGCGCCGGAGCGCAGCGCCTCGTTCGCCTTGTTGGAGCCGGCCGACTGCACCCAGTTGACGGTGATGCCCTGCTTCTTGAGCGCCTTCTCGAGCCAGCCCTCCTTCTTGATGACGAGGCTGAGCGGGTTGTAGGTGGCGAAGTCGATGTTGAGGGTGCCTCCCTCGGTGACGCCGGACGAGCTGGTCGAGCCCGCGGCCGAGCCCTCGCCGGCCACGCAGCCCGTGAGCAGCAGGCTGGCGGCGGCGGCCGCCGCGGCGAGGGCGGTGACGATGGTGGGTGTGCGGCGCATGATGCCTCTCTGGTGGTGTGGATGCTGGGGTCGCCTGGCCGGTTCATGAGACGAGCCTGGCTCGGCGCCGCAGCGGTGTCGCCGAGCGCCGGAAATCTGTGGATCAGGCGGAACGTGCTGGTGCTGTGGAGGAGTGCGCGTTGCCGTGCCGGTCGATGCCGAGGCCGTCCAGCAGGTCGGCGCGCAGCTCGGCGAGCTCCGCGGAGCCGCGGTCCCGCGGACGGTCCCCGGGAACGGGGATGACGCGGCGGATCGTCGCGCCCTCTCGTCCCTCTTCCGCGCCGAGCAGGATGATGCGATCGGCGAGTTGGAGGGCCTCGTCGACGTCGTGGGTGACGAGGAGGATCGTGGTGGGGGCCGCGGCGTGGACCTCGAGCAGGAGGTCCTGCATCCGCAGCCGGGTCAGGGCGTCCAGCGCGCCGAACGGCTCGTCGAGCAGCAGGACGCCGGGGTTTCGGGCGAGCGCGCGGGCGAGGGACGCGCGCTGCGCCATCCCGCCCGAGACCTCGCGCGGTCGCAGCGCCGCCGAGGCGGAGAGCCCGACCAGGTCGAGCAGCCGGGCGACGCGCGCCCTTCCCTCGGAGCGGTCGACGCCGCGCGGGAGCCCGAGCGCGACGTTGTCGGCGAGCGACCGCCAGGGCAGAAGGCGGGGCTCCTGGAAGCCGACGGCGCAGCGCGGGTCGATGCCGGAGACCGCGGAGCCGTCGATGATCGCGGCGCCGGCCGTCGGGGAGTCGAGGCCGCCGGCGATGCGCAGCAGCGTGGACTTGCCGCAGCCGCTCGCGCCGAGGATCGCGACCACCTCGCCCGCGTCGACGCGGAGGGAGACGTCGCGCAGCACCTGCCGCACCGGCGGGGTCCCGCCGCGGCGCTTCGGAGCCGCGAAGGCACGGCCGACCCCGGCGAACTCGACGGGATACGCGGACGGGGCGGCGGTCATGGTGCTCCGACGCTACCGAAGCGGATCACACGCGTGTGGTCGCGGTGAAACGTTCCGTAACGAGAGCTTTGCCGGCGGCGCGACGGACACTAGGCCCGCGTGCCGCGCCAGCCGGGGTGGCGCACCAGAGCCGCTACGAGGCAGGCGACGGCGAGGAGCCAGCAGCCGGCCATGATCGCGGAGCTGAAATCCTCGCCGTAGTCGACGAAGCTCATCCCGTTGAAGAAGGCGCCGACGGTGAACAGCGCGGCCAGCCCGCTCAGCCACCGCCATCCTCGAACCCGCCGCGCCACGCAGAGCACGAACAGCACGATCGAGCCGACGGCCGCCGCCGCCCCCAGGAGCGCATGGACGAGGAGCGCGGGACCACCGCGGCCGCTCAGCGACCAGAGCAGACTCGCCGCGGACCGTGCGAAATACTCGTCGCCTGCGGAACCCGGATGCGATGTCGGGAGTTCGACGAACAGGTTCAGCAGCATCCCCACGGCGAACTGGACGCCGAAGAGAACGAGGAGAACCACACCGAACCGGCGCACGCGCGTTGCCCGCATGAGTCCGGGATACCCCGGCGACCGCTGCCGCGCAACGACGGCCTGTCGGGAGCCGCCCGGCCGTCAGCCGATCACCAGATCATCGGCCGGTCGTCGTCGTCCTCCTCCGTCGCCGCCTCGGACAGCTCGACCAGCACGGGGACGTGGTCGCTCGGGGCATCGCCTTTGCGCTCGTTGCGGTGGATGCTCGCGTCCACGACCCTCTCGGAGAAGGCGGGCGAGCCGAGGATGAAGTCGATGCGCAGACCCTCGTTGCGCGGGAAGCGCAGCTGCTTGTAGTCCCAGTAGGTGTAGCCGTCCGGGACGATCGGGCGCACAACATCGGTCAGCCCGGCCTGCTCGAACGCTGCGAACGCCGTGCGCTCGGGCGGCGAGATGTGCGTGGAGACGCCGGGGATGAGGCTCGGGTCGCCGACGTCGGAGTCGAGCGGTGCCACGTTCCAGTCGCCCATCAGCGCGAGCGGACGCTCCGGCTCCTCGGCGAGCCAGCGCCGGGTGTCCTCCAGCAGCGCGGCGAGCCAGTCGAGCTTGTAGACGTAGTGCGGGTCGTCCAGGGAGCGGCCGTTCGGCACATACAGGCTCCAGAGCCGGACGCCGTCGACCGTCGCGCCGATCGCGCGTGCCTCCTTGGGCAGATCGGGGCCGTCGTGGCCCTTCAGGAAGCCCGGCATGTCGGGGAAGCCGATCTCCACGTCCTCGATGGGGAGGCGGGCGGCGATCGCGACGCCGTTCCACTGGTTGAGGCCGTGCAGGACGACCTCGTAGCCCGCCTTCTCGAACGCCTCGTAGGGGAACTGCTCCGGCTTGCACTTGATCTCCTGCATGGCCAGCACATCCACGTCCTCGCGGACCATCCAGTCCACCACGCGGGAGACTCGGGTGCGGATGGAGTTCACATTCCAGGTGGCGATGCGCATGTCCCGATCGTATAAGGCGCCGCCGACGACCCGTCCCGCCGCCCGTCCGCCAGCGCTGGCGGGGTCTCGACCCGTAGAATCTCGGGTGTGACCGACGCACGACAGCAGCTCATCGACTACATCTCGGCCGAGGCCGTGTTCCACGGGGACTTCACGCTGACCAGCGGCAAGAAGGCGACCTACTACGTGGACCTGCGCAAGGTGAGCCTCGACCACCGCGTGGCGCCGCTCATCGGCCAGGTGATGATCGACCTGATCGCAGACGTCCGCGACGTGGTCGCCGTCGGCGGGATGACGATGGGCGCCGACCCGGTCGCGGCAGCGATCCTGCACCAGGGCGCGGCACGCGGCCTCGCCTACGACGCCTTCGTCGTGCGCAAGGAGCCGAAGGACCACGGCCGCGGCAAGCAGGTGGAGGGACCGGACCTCGAAGGCAAGCGCGTGATCGTGCTGGAGGACACCTCGACCACGGGCGGCTCGCCGCTGAAGGCGATCGAGGCGCTGAAGAAGGTCGGCGCCGAGATCGCGGGCGTCGCCGTGGTTGTCGACCGCAACACCGGCGCGCGCGAGGTCATCGAGGGCGCCGGCTACCCGTACTTCGCCGCGATCGGGCTGACGGACCTGGGACTGGACTAGTGACCGACGACCGCGACCACCGGGATGCGCGCGACGATGCGCACGGCGACGTCCCCGACGGCGACGCCGTGGACGCGCGCGCCGATGGGACCGGTCAGGACCCGGACGAGCCGGAGTTCGGCAGCTCGGACTGGCTGCTGCAGCAGCTGACCGGCGGCCGCCGCGCGGCCCAGGGTGACGAGGGCGAGCAGCCTGCCATGTCCGGCGGGTCCGCCGATTCCGCCGAGGGCGCCGGCTTCGAGGACCTGCTCAGGGCGGCGGACGAGCCGACGGCCGCGGAGCCCGAGCCGGTGGCGACCGGCTTCTCGTGGAACCTCGTCTCGAAGTCGCACGACGCGGACACGGCGGCCACGGACGCCGCGGACGATCCCGCCGCCGAGGCCCCCGGCTTCGCCGACGGCGAGTTCGTCGACAGCGGTGACGACCGCACGGAGGGGCCGGTCGGAACCGTGATCGAGCCGGTCGAGGCCGGGGCGGAGGGTGCTGCGGCGGAGGGTGCTGCGGCGGTGGATGCGGGAGCCGATGGTGCTGCGGCGGCCGATACGGCGAGGGCCGTTGGTGCGGCGGATGCTGCGGCGCCCGTCTGGCCGTTCCTGCCCGAGCCCGCGGCGTCGCAGGAGGCACCGGACGCGGTGGCGGCGCCGGAGGAGCCCGTCATCCCGACCCCGGCCGCTGGTGCGCCGACGACGCCGGAGCCGCCCGTCATCCCGACCCCGGCCGCTGCCGCGCCGACGACGCCGGTGCCCGCGATGCCGGAGCCTCCGCTGTTCACGCCCCCCGCCATCCCGCTGCCGCCCACGGACGGGACGCCCGTCCCGCGGCACGCATCGCTGCGCGGCGAGCCCGCCGCGCCGCCGACGACGACGGAACCTGCGCCGCAGGCCGCGGAACCCGCGCAGCCGGAACCCGCACCGCAGACCGTGGAGCCCGGGCAGCCGGCCGAGCCGGAGCAGAGGCCGCCGTTCCAGCCGCCGAGCTTCTTCGAGGCCCTGCGAATGCCGCACCCGCCGGAGTGGTCCGCTCCCGACGCGTCGGCCCCGACTCCCGAACCCGAAGCAGCCACCCCCGAGCCCCCCGCGACGACCGGGCCGATTCAGGGACACGGACTGGCGGCCCTGCTGGGCGGCTTCACTCCCGAGCCGGCCGAGCCGTCGCCCGCGCACTGGCTGATGGGCGACACCACCGGGATCATCCCGCTGCCCGCGGACGCGGTCCTCCCGCGCTCGACCGAGGCCCCCACCGAGCCGGCGGCCCCGGCGCCGGAGCAGCCCGCACAGCCGCCCGCGGGCGCACAGCCGCCCACCGCCGCTGCGCCCACTCCCGAGCCGCCCGCCGCCGCGCAGCGACCCGCCGCCGCCCCCGCTCCGAACTCGCCCGCGGTGCCGCCCACGACTCCGCTGCCTCCGGTGACGCAGCTGCCGCCCGCGACGCCGCTCACGCCGGCGCCGATCCCCTCCGCACCGGTGCCGTCCGCGCCGGTGCCTCCCGCGGTCGGCGTCTTCGTGCCGCCGGTCGCCGCGTCGAATCCTTCCGTCGACGACGACGCTCCGACCATGAAGCTCGACGCCGCCGAGATGCGCGCGCTGCTCGAGGGGCGCACCGGCGACCCCCAGCGGGTCGAGCCGCCGGCGCCACCCGTTCCGCCGACCGCCGCCGAGACGGAGATCGCCCTCGGAGCGCCGCCGTCGCCGGCCACCAGCGCGTTCGATGCCGCGAGCGTCGCGGCCGCTGCCGAGGACTCCGTCGCTCCCGTCGAGCCCGCGGACACCGCCGAGGAACCGGAGCCGGAGGAGCCGGAGGACGGTCTCTCCGCCCTGTTCGGCGACGTCGGCACCGTGCAGTTCGAGGAGGGCGACGAGCAGGAGCAGACGGCCGCGCCCGAGTCTGCGGAGCCCGAGACCGCCGGAGAACCGCCCGCGCGCACGGTGGCGATGGACACCATCCTGTTCCCTGAGCTCGCCTTCGAGGGTGACGCGGCGAGCGAAGGGCCCCAACTCGGCGGCACCCCGCCGGAGACGATGCCGGTCGACACCGCCGCCGTGATCCCGCCCGCGGACGTCCCGGCTCAGGATGCGCACGCAGCCCCGGGTGCCGTGGCCGCCGGCGTTGCCGCCGCTCCCGGGTTCGCCGCCGCGTCCGCAGCCGCCGCGTCCGCAGCGGCACCCGCGTCCGGTGCCGCGTCAGAGGTTCCGGGCCCCGCGGCAGCTCCCGCCCCCGCCACCTCCCCCACCTCGTCCACCTCCACACCCCCCGCCCCGCCCCTCACCCCGCCACCCGCCGACGCACCCCCAGCCGGCCGCCCGATCGACCCGCGCTGGAACCGGCTGCTGCTCTTCGGCGGCGGCGGTCTGGCCGTGATCCTGGTGCTGATCGGGCTGTTCGCGCTCGGGACGCGCCTCCCGTCGCTGTTCGGCGCGGGCGGCGGCCCGGCGCCGGCGGCCGCCAGCGCAACGCCGACGTCGACGCCGAAGTCCACCCCCAAGCCGACCCCGACGCCGACGCCGACCGTCACGCCGAAGCCCGCCGCCGCCGTCGGAGCGGGGGAGCACCCGTGGAACGCGCTCGGCGGCGGGGAGTGCATCCAGCCGTACTCGACGCCGTGGGCGGAGACGTTCGCCGTCGTCGACTGCGCGGCCCCGCACACCGCGCAGATGGTCTACACCAACCTGCTCTCGCCGGACATCGCCGCCCCGTATCCCGGTGCGGACGCCCTTGCGCAGCAGATCAACGGACTGTGCACCGCGAACGGCGTCATCGACCTCGGCGCCGCCGCGCAGTACGCCGACCTGCAGGTCCAGGGCACGTTCCCGGCGAACGAGGCGCAGTGGAAGAACGGGCAGCGCTCGTACTACTGCTTCGCCAGCCGCGCCGGCGGCGAGCCGATGACCGGTTCGGTCGCCGGCCCCGGACCCACCGGCTGAGACGCCCTCGGCGTCTTAGAGCTCGGTCTCCAGGGGCTCGCGCGCGACCAGCTCGTGCACGCCGGAGAGGATCTCGTCCGGCCGGAACGGGTAGCGGTCGATCTCGGCCTGGTCGCTGATCCCGGTGAGCACCAGGATGGTGTGCAGGCCGGCCTCGATGCCCGCGACGACGTCCGTGTCCATCCGGTCGCCGATCATCGCGGTGTTCTCGGAGTGCGCGCCGATGCGGTTGAGCGCCGAGCGGAACATCATCGGGTTCGGCTTGCCGACGACGTACGGCTCCATCCCGCCCGTCGCCTTCGTGATCATCGCGGTGACCGCGCCGGTGGCCGGCAGCGGGCCCTCCGCGCTCGGGCCGGTCGCGTCCGGGTTGGTCGAGATGAAGCGCGCTCCGGCGCCGATCAGCCGGATCGCCTTCGTGATCGCGTCGAACGAGTAGCTGCGGGTCTCGCCGACCACCACGTAGTCCGGGTTGGTGTCGGTCATGATGAAGCCGGCCTCGTGCAGCGCCGTCGTCAGGCCCGCCTCGCCGATCACGTACGCGCTGCCGCCCGGCGCCTGCGACTTGAGGAAGTCGGCGGTCGCCAGCGCGGACGTCCAGATGGACTCCTCCGGCACATCCAGCCCGGAGGCGCGCAGGCGGGCGGCCAGGTCGCGCGGCGTGTAGATCGAGTTGTTGGTCAGCACCAGGAACGGGGTGCCCTGATCCCGCCACTGCTGGATGAGCTCGGAGGCTCCTGGCAGCGCCTGGTTCTCGTGGACGAGCACGCCGTCCATGTCGGTGAGCCAGCATTCGATCTCGTCGCGTCGCGCCACGCGCACCCCTTCCGTGGGAGAGTCCGTTGGATGTGACGCCACCAGCTTATTGCCCTGGCGGTCGGGCGAGATCCTCCAGTTGGCGCCGCGAGCCGGCGAAGGCGTTCATATCGACGAACGCCTCGTCGCCGCGGTAGCCGGGCAGCCGCTCCCGGTCCGAGTACTGCCAGAACGTCCACTGCCGCCCGTCCGGCACCCAGGGCGGGACCGCCACGGACCGGAACCAGATCGGATTCCTCTGGTAGGCGCCCTTCAGGTAGCGGTCGTACGCGTCGGCCGTCGCGTACAGGATGGCCGGGCGGCCGTAGTGCCGCTCCAGCGCGGCGAGCAGCGGGTCGAGGATGCCTCGCACCTTCTGGCGCGACGGCGGATGCGCGAAGTAGTCGCCGTAGAACTCCACGTCGACGGTCGGCGGCAGAGCAGCCGGGGCCGCGGGGACGGTGCGGATGACGTTCGCGGCCTGCGTGCTCCCCGGGCTGTCGAAGCTCAGGAAGTGGTAGGCGCCGACCACCAGCCCGCTCTCCCGCGCTCCCGCCCAGTTGGCGGCGAAGCGCTCGTCCACGTCGCTCGACCCCTCCGTCGCCTTGACGATCGCGAAGTCGATGTCCTGCTTCGACAGGACCGGCCAGTCGATGCTGCCCTGATAGCTGGAGACGTCGATGCCGCGCACCGGGTAGCCGGCGGCGAAGACCCGGTTCGGCCACAGCGTCCCGGAGAGGATGAGCGCGGCGGCGACCGCGATCGCCACGAGCACAGACCCGGCGGCGATGGCCGCGATCCTCCAGCGACGGGCACGGGAGGAGCGGGGTCGTCTCGTCCCCTCGTCGCCTGTCCCACCGGTCACGGCCTCACCCTGGCAGCGCAGGCTGGGAGGCGGCCCTGCACCCGGCGGCTACCCTGGACCGGTGACGTCAGACTCCCCGCAGGCGCAGCGGCAGGCGCAGGCCGAGGCGCAGTCGCACCCGCCCGCCGAGGCCGCCGCGCCCTCCCCGTCCCCCGAGCTCACGACCCACGGCGTCGGCCCGTGGCAGGGCGCCTGGCCCGAGGAGCCGCACTACGACCCCGACCTGCTGCGCGACGGCGACACCCGCAACGTGATCGACCGCTACCGGTACTGGCGGATGGAGGCGATCGTCGCCGACCTGGACGAGCACAGGCACCCGTTCCACGTCGCGATCGAGAACTGGCAGCACGACATGAACATCGGCTCGATCGTGCGCAGCGCGAACGCCTTCGCGGCGGACACCGTGCACATCATCGGGCGGCGGCGCTGGAACAAGCGCGGCGCGATGGTGACGGACCGCTACCAGCACATCCGGCACCACGACGACGTCGCCGCGTTCGTCGGCTGGGCGCGCGGGCAGGGGCTGCCGATCGTCGCGGTGGACAACGTGCCGGGGTCGGTGCTGATCGAGACGTTCGCGCTGCCGCGCTCGTGCGTCCTGCTGTTCGGACAGGAGGGTCCCGGGCTCTCCGACGACGCCATCGCGGCCGCGGACGCCGTCGTCGAGATCTCGCAGTTCGGCTCCACCCGCTCCATCAACGCCTCCGCCGCCGCGGCGGTCGCCATGCACGCCTGGATCCTCCAGCACGTCCGCTTCTGACCCCGTCCGCACGCCGACGGCCTGCGCGGCCGGGCACGGCGGGGCCGGCCGGGCGCGGCGACCGCCGGTCAGCGGTTGGCGCGGCGGACGACGAGCTTGAGGGCGGACCAGTCGGTCGTGAGCGCGGCGACCTTCACGTCCACCAGGCCGCGGGCGAGCGCGGCGTCGCGGATCAGGTTCTCGTCGAGGTCGGAGACGTGGCCGGCCGCCTTGCGCGGCCACGCCGCCCACAGCATCCCGTCGGGGTGGATGCGCGCGGCCAGCCCGTCGAGCTCGGCCAGATAGTCCGCAGACGCCCGATAGAACGCGATCACCAGCCCGACGGGTCCGGTGTCCGCGGGAGGCAGCCACTCCACGTCGACCGGTGCCCCCGGCTCGAGCGGCACGGTCCAGCCGGGATCGCCGTGCACGAGCTGCGCGCGCATCCCCGGCTTCAGCCCCAGCTTCTTCCAGAGCGGGGTCCCCGAGTAGCCGGCCGCGGCGCTCACGGCTCACCGCGCCAGCCGGCGTCGGCGGCGATGCGCGCCACCGCGTCCGCGTCCAGGTCGTAGACCGTCTCGCCGTCGCCGGGGGCCGGGGCGGAGACGAGGTGCACGCGGACGTCGCCCGCGACCGGCAGCTGGATGACGGCGAAGCCCGACCCGCGCACGGCGCGTTCGCGCGGCGCCGGCCAGAGCACGTCCGTCGTGTTCGCGACGGCGGGAGCGACCACCACCGGGATGCCGCGCGGACCCGCCGCCGTGACGAGCGCGTGGTGGTAGTGCCCGGCGAGGATGAGCCGCACATCCCCGGCCGAGCAGACGTCGATCAGCGGCTCGGGGTCGACCAGCCGCAGCGTCTCGAACAGCCCGGTCGTCGGCGGCACCGGAGGGTGATGCAGCACGACGACGGTGCCGTGCTCGCTCGGCGTCGCCAGCTCCTGGCGCAGCCGGTCCAGCGCGGCGGCATCCACACGGCCCCAGCCGGCGGCCGCAACGGTGCTGTCGAGGGTGACGATGCGGAACCCGCCGACATCGGCGACCGCCTCGCGCGGCCCCAGAAC
Source organism: Leifsonia sp. (assembly GCF_051955155.1). Lineage (NCBI taxonomy): Bacteria > Bacillati > Actinomycetota > Actinomycetes > Micrococcales > Microbacteriaceae > Leifsonia > Leifsonia sp. The sequence continues at coordinate 4,328 of NZ_JBQCGZ010000096.1, read as the reverse complement.
GTCCTCGAATCCACCGGGCAGGTCGTGGTTGCCCATCGCGTAGGCGACGCGCGCTCCGCGCTCGGCAGCCCACGGCTCCAGGCGCTCGGCCAGCAGGCGGTAGGAGGCGGCGCTGCCGTCGTCGGACAGGTCGCCCGAGGCGACGACCACGTCCACCGCGCCGAGCGTCGCGGCCCTGGCGAGCACGCGGTCGAGGGCGCCGAGCGTGTCCACGATCCCGTAGTGCAGCCGGCCGTCGCCGTACAGGTGCGTGTCGCTGAGGTGCAGGATGCTGAGCCGGTCGGTCACGCCGCCACCCTAGCGCCCGCCTCCGTCACGCGAGTACGCAGACGATCTGCGTACTCGCGTGTTACGGGCGCACTTTCTGCGTACTCGGCGGCTTCGGTGCTCAGCCGATGAGGGAGGGGCGCAGGTCGCGGAGGGTGCGGAAGTGCGTCATCCGGGTGACCCCGATCGCCGCGACCAGCAGGGCGATCAGCATCCACAGCGCCAGCACGCCCGCGTCCGCCCACGCGGTGGCCGGGTTGCCGCCGTACATCAGCTGCCGGATCCCGTCGACCGCGTAGGACATCGGCAGCACGTGGTGCAGCGACGCCAGCGGGCCGGGCAGCGTCTGCCAGGGGAACGTCCCGCCCGCCGTGACCAGCTGCAGCACCATGAGCACCAGGCCGAGGAACTGCCCGACGCTGCCGAGCCACACGTTCAGCGCGAGGATGATCGCCGCGAACGTGACCGAGGCCAGCGCCATCAGCCCGTACATCCCGAGCGGGTTGTGGATGCCGAAGCCGAGCGCCCCGGAGACGATGGCGAACAGGCCGATCATCTGGACGGCGCCGAGCAGCCCGGGCGTCAGCCAGCCGGCGAGCGTGATCTTGACCGGCGAGTGCAGCGCCGTGATCGCGCGGCGGGAGACCGGCTTGACGATGAGGAACAGCGCGTAGATGCCGATCCAGCCCGCGAGCGCGACGAAGAACGGGGCCAGTCCTGCGCCGTAGGTGCCCGCCGAGGTGATCGAGTCGTTCTTCAGGTTCACCGGGTCGGCGATGGTCGAGGCCTGCTTCTTCTGTAGTGCGGGGGAGTTGTCCGGGATCTTGGCGACCCCGTCCACGAGCCCGTCGCGGAGCTGCGCCGTGCCGTCGTGCAGGGTGCTCAGCCCGGACTCGAGCTTCGTGCTGCCGTCGTGCAGGGTCGTCAGGCCGTCGCGCAGGGTCGCGGAGCCGGAGGCGGCGGTCGCCGCGCCGGTCGCGAGCTGCGAGGCGCCGGCCTGCGCCTGCTGCGATCCGCCGGCGACCTGCGCGGCGCCCGACGCGACCTGGTCGGCGCCGGCGGCGAGCTGGTTGACCTGGCCGACGGCGGACTGGATCTGCTGATTGCCGGACTGGACGGTCTGGTCGATGTCGCCGACCGCGGCCTGCACCCGGTCGATGATCGTCTGGTCGACGTGGCGCGCCTTCAGGTCGTCGATGAGCTTCTGTCCGACGGCGGGGGCGTCGGCCGCCACCTGGGATGCGACGGCTCCCGCCTCGTTCGCCTTGCCGGCGAGCTGCTGGTTGCCCGCGGCGACCTTCGCGGCGCCGTCGCTGACCTGCTGGGCGCCCGCGGAGAGCTCGCCGAGCTTGCTGGCCAGCTCCTGGGACCCGCTGGCGAGCTGGGCGTTGCCGTCCGCGAGCTGGGAGGCGCCGGATTGCGCGCTGCCGAGCCCGTCGGCCAGCTGGGTCGCGCCGGACTGCGCGCTCGCCGCACCGTCCACCAGCTTGTCAGCGCAGTCCACCGCCTTCACCAGGTTCGACCGGATGTCCGCCAGGCCGAGCAGGAACTGCTGGGCCGCCTCCTCGTTCACCTGCTTGACGATGGAGGTGCGGATCTTCTCCGCGGCCTGCGTGCCGATGGTGGACGCGAGGTAGCTGTTGGTGTCGTTGGTGGTCAGGGTCACGACCGCGCGGTGCGGGCTCGTCCCGGAGGCGGACGCCAGGGCCGAGGAGAAGTCGGCGGGGAAGGTGATGCTGAAGTCGTACTTGGAGTCGTCGACGCCGCTGGTGGCGGAGCCGGCGGCGACGCGGTGCCACTGGAACGACCCGTCCTCGATCAGCTGGTCGGCCACCTGGTCGCCGTAGTTGACGGTCTTGCCGTCCACGTCGGCTCCGGTGTCGTCCACGACGATGGCCGCGGGGATGCGGTCCAGGTTCGCGTACGGGTTCTGGTTCGCCCACAGGTACAGGCCGCCGTACAGCACGGGGACGCACATCAGCGCGATCAGCGCCACGATGGACATCGGGCTGGCGGTCAGGCGGCGGAACTCCGCCGCGATCATCTGCGGGATCTTCATGCGTTCTCCTCGACCGGCGCCGCCTTCGTGGGGCGCGTCACGATCGGATCGGTGACGATCAGGTCCGGGAGATCGTCGGTGTCGTCCCGGCCCGGGTCCTCGTCGAATGTCTGCGGGGTGGTCTCGTCGAGGCGCTCGACGAGGGATGCTGCGGCGATGGCGGCCGCGGAGGCGTCGCCGGCGACGACGAGCACGGCGATGCCGCGGCCCGCGAGCTCGCGGGCGAACCGCCACCACTCGACCGGGTCGCCGCCGTGCCGGTCGGGGGACACGATCACCAGGCCCTCGACGCCCTTCCGCATCAGGGCGAGCTCGCTGAGCAGCCGGATGCGGACCGTCGGCGGGACGGTGCCGATCGCCCACCGTGAGTACTCGGCGGCGCCGAGCTCGGTGAGCCGGCGGCCGACCGCGATCGGGTTGGATGCGCGGCCCGCGAACATCAGCTCCTCCGCGACGATGCCGGCGACCGTCACGTCCGGAGCGGGCTCGCAGACGTCGGGCGCGTCGATGAGGGCGATCCTCCTGCGCATCGCGGCGTAGTCGGTCTCGCCGTCGATGCTGACCACTCCCGCGTCCGGCCGCATCCGCCCGGACGCGATGAGCCCGAGCACGGTCGGCCGCTGCTCGGTCTCGGCGCGGGCGAGCGCGGCCTGGCCGGTCTGGAAGGACGCGGTGGTGGGAGGCAGCGCGGCGTTGCGCGCGCCCTTGGCGACGGAGTCCAGGACGATCCTCATCGGCCCTGCACCGCCTCGAACGCCAGCTCCGGCGTCGTCTCGATGAGCGCGCCGGCCTCGCGCCAGCCCATGCCGGCGGCGGACAGCCCGGCCAGCATCACCAGCCGGTGTCCCGCCTGGGGCGAGAGCTTCGCGCGCGTCGCCTCGTCGAGCACCGACACCGCGGCGTTCTCGATCAGCCGGGTGACGGTCTCGCGATCGAGGTCGGTGCGGATGCTGCCGTCGGCCATCCCGCGCTCGACCGTCGTGCGCAGCCGCTCGCGCGCCGGGTCGAGCGCGGTGCCGACCAGCTCGCGGTGCGGGCCGCGCACGGCGAGGGCCGCGCTGACCCTGATGTGCTCCACCTCGGCCCAGAGCGTGGCGCCGAACAGGGCGATCTCCACGCGGGCGTCGGGGTGCGAGACCGGGTCGAGCAGCGCGGCGAGCCGGGCTGCGCCGCGAGTGAACACGTCGATCAGGAGCTCGTCGCGGGAGGCGAAGTGCCCGTACACCGCGCGCCGGCTGAGCCCGGCGCGCGCGGCGATCGCTTCGAGCGAGGTGTCGATGTCCTCGTTCAGCGCGGCTGCCGCCGCCGCGAGGATCGCCTCGCGGTTCGCGGTCGCATCGCGCCTCGGGGCACGGGTGGCAGGGGCTGCGGACATGCCGCCAGTCTACTCTTCTTGCACAGCACTGTGCAACTTAGTGCGTGCGCTGTATTTGCGCAAAATGTCGGTTCGCGACGCGGTCAAGCCGACATTTGCGCCACATGTTCTCGCGGCGGCCACGGACAGCGCAGATCGGCCCCGAGGAGAAGCCCCGAACGGGTCGCGATAGGATCGAGTGCGACGGTCGTCCGCGTGGCGCCGGCGCGATCCATCCATCGAGAGGACCGATAACGTGCCCGCGATCGTGATCATCGGCGCCCAGTGGGGCGACGAAGGCAAGGGAAAAGCCACCGACCTCCTCGGCAGCCGCATCGACTACGTCGTCAAGTTCAACGGCGGCAACAACGCCGGACACACGGTCGTCGTCGGCGACGAGAAGTACGCTCTGCATCTGCTGCCGTCCAGCATCCTGACCGACGGCGTCGTCCCGGTCATCGCGAACGGCGTTGTGGTGGACCTCGAGGTGCTCTTCCAGGAGCTCGACGGCCTGATCGCGCGCGGCGTGGACGTGTCCCGCCTCAAGGTCAGCTCGAACGCGCACGTCATCACGCAGTACCACCGCACGATCGACAAGGTCACCGAGCGCTTCCTCGGCAAGCGCCAGATCGGCACCACGGGACGCGG